>NZ_CP064951.1:616331-924497 GCF_011751945.2 Actinomyces sp. zg-332 | reverse complement strand
TAGGATTGTATATTTTACACCAGATAATACTAGTGGATGGAACATATATTTTCCTACTAGATTCCATTGGAAATTAGGGTTCGTGAATAATGATTTAATAACTATTATCACTAGTAATGCTACTACTACTGCTGAAATTATTTGTCCAGTTTTTGGCACTGGACGAGCTTTCAAAATTTCAGTTGGTTTATCTTGTATGCTCATTTTTCTTTAGTTTTCTACTTTAGGATTTACGATTGCTTTTTCAACTACAACTTTTTCAACACCCCATTTGCTCATTATTTTCTCTAGAACGCCGTTGTCAATGAGATATTGTGTTGCTTTTTGGATAGCGTCAGTTAGTTGTTTGTCTTTGTCTACTACAATTCCGTTTAATGTCTCGTCAAAGATCCCACCGAGCTGTTCGATTTTGCCATCTGTTTTTTGGATAGCATATCCAACTACTGGTGAATCTGCATACATTACGTCAAGTTTTAAACCAATTAAGCTTGGTACGATTTTTGCTTGTAGATCGTAAGGAGCTAAAGTAATTGGGTCTTTTCCTTTTTTAATGCATTTCTTTGACATTTTTGGAACATCATGCATTTGGTAAGTACCTAATTGAACGCCAATCGTTGTGCCACATAAATCGTTATATTTAACTTTTTTAGGATTTCCTTTTGCTACTGCAAACATTGATCCTGCTTTTATGTAAGAAATCATATTCTTTTGTTTTGTGCGCTCTTGTGTGATTGTAAAAGCGCCAATAGCCATATCAAATTTTGATCCAACAGATGGAAGTAACGTATCAAAAGGTGCATGTACAACTTTTGCTTTTAACCCCAGTATATTACTAATTGCTTCAGAAACATCTTTGTCGTATCCAACAATACTTTCGCCATCGTCGGCAAATATAACTGCTGGTGCATAACCTGCTGAGGTACCAATATTTAGTAAACCTTTGGTACGTATTTTTTCTGGTACTAGGTTTGATATTTCCTTTACTTCTTTTATGGTTGAAGTATCATATCCCAGATTTTTACCAGATAATTCTTCTGCTGTAAAAGAACTACATCCTGTAAGTGTGAATATGCTAATGAGACAAGCTGCAAGAGCTCTTATACTCTTATTCATATTCCCTCCTTTTATTCTCCCATGAGTAATTATGCATCCGTATGTATTTATATGCAATAAAAAAATGCAAGTTTATGTATTTTTATGCAAGAAATTTGAAAAAATATGCTTAAAATTACTAGAAAATCAATACTTTTTATCTTGTTTTTAGATATTTGTTGCAAGTTTTTGAAATTTTTTATACATATTTATTCATGAAATGGCGAATGATTATACGACTTTTATGAATAATTATTCTTTACAATAAAGGAATAATTCTTTTTATGTGTTAAGTAAAAGTAGCCTTTAAGTGTTTTCTTAAAGGCTACTTTATATATGAATATCTACAGGTTTTGCTAAACTACATAGCTACTGTTAGTTAGTTATTAGGTTACATAAGTCTTTGAATACTTTATCATTTTTACATTTAATTCTAACTACTGGTAACTTTAAATCGGCTAGAACTTTGAAATCTCCAACTGCTTGTGCAGTTACTAAATCGTTGTAAGTAAAGTCTTTTCCTACAACCTCTAGGGCAGTAGTGCTATCGATTTGTATCTGTAAGAATACTCCATTTTTTGCTCCGCCTTTGTGTAGTTGCCCAGTAGAATGCAAGAAACGAGGTCCCCAACCAATAGTAACAGGACGTTTAAGCTTATTTACAAGCTCTTGCCTAAGAGTAGATACGCTATCGCTATAACTAATTCTGTCACCATATATCATTACAGCTAAATAAGAGTCATCTTTAACATTGGAAAATAGTGAGTGTAAAACAGAATCTACATCTTCAAAATTTTCTGAAGAAATATTTGGCGTACCTAGGTTGAAAGCTTGTAATTGTACTATATCGTAAGAGTTGCTATCTGTTGCCTTATCCATATTTGCTAATATTTCACGGCTAGCTACTTTTGCTGATTCTACGTTAGGCTGATCGAAAGGATTTACTCCTATAACATAACAAGCTATGGCTGTAGCAACTTCCCATACTAAGAACTGAGCACCTAAACTACCTGTGACTTCGATATGCTGGTTAACTCTATCTGTAAAAGCACATTCTTGTGTACCTGAAATATATACAGGTAGTACATCGTGTAAGTTATATGCTAATTCAGTTGGTTCAGAGCATACTATTGGTAGAATACTTTTGCCTATTTTCCCTGATGATTCTGCTATTAATTGTTCAGCCCAATCAGCAAAGTTAGCTAGTCCGCTAGCAGTATCAACTAGCAAGGTCTTATCAGCAGAACTTGACCCTTGTTTTAGAACGCTTGCTGATAAAGCTGCGCCTAGTATTATTGCAGGGTTTGCATCAAAATCTCTGTATACCAACTCACTAGTTTTATCAGCGTCATTGACAATAGATTCTACATTTACACCAGCTAGGTAAGAAGGCAGCAGTCCAAAAGCAGTAAGTGCTGAAAAACGACCACCGACTTGTATATCACCATGAAAAACTTTATAGCCCTTTTCGTTAGCATATTGTTCAAAAGGACTCATTGGATCTGTAACTATAACTATGTGTTTAGACGAATCTAAGTTTTTTGCATTAAAAGCTTGTTCAAAAGTATGTAATGCGCTGTCAGTTTCAACAGTTGAGCCAGATTTAGAAGATACGACTAATACGGTTTTTTCTAAATCTACTAAAGTGTTTTGTACTTGCTCAGGGTTAGTAGAATCAAGTATAACTATATCTTTTTGATAAACATTACATATAACTTCAGGAGCTAGAGATGAACCACCCATACCAGCTAAAACTACTCTAGATAAACCACGCTCAGAGAGAAGTTTTTTATACTCGTATAAATCTTTTATAAAATTTTCTGCTTTACTAGCTGCATCGACCCAACCTAGTCTTTTCTTAGATTCCTCCTCAGCATCTTTTCCCCAGATTGTATAGTCTTTTGCTTTTATTCTAGAAGCAATCTTATTTGAAACTATTGACTCAATAGTAGGAGTAAGAGTTTGTAGCAGGTTATCAGATATTTTTATATCAAACACGCAAGTATCTAAGTCATCATTGATATTAGAAGTTATATGTGTGATTTTGCTAGGCATATTTTCTCCAAAATAAAACTATATTTTTTAACGTACAGTCGTAGTATTATTTAATTTTACACTTAAGCAAGATAATATGTGATTATGGACGACAATACACTTTTTAGAAATTTTATTTCATTTATAACAATTGAGAAAGCTTTATCTGAAAATACAGTTCTTTCTTATAGTAGCGATATGGAAAGATTTAAAAATTTTATTGATGGTAGAGGTTTATCTTATAGTCAGGTTAGTACTGAAGATATAAATGAGTATGTTATTAGTCTTGCTGATAGATATTCTAAAACATCAATTGCTAGGAGTATGGCTACTTTACGATCTTTTTATAAATATTTAGTTTCTGAAAATATCATTTTAAATACTCCGATGAATAGTGTAAAAACCCCTAAAACTGGGCAAAAACTACCTAAAGCATTGACTTTTGATGAAGTGGAAACTCTTCTAAATGCTCCAGATTTACAAACAGTAATTGGAATTAGAGATAAAGCTTTACTTGAAATTTTATATGGCTGTGGTTTGCGTATAAGCGAAGCGGTTAATTTAACTATTGATAACTTTCGTGTGGATGAAGACGGAATTAGTGTTTTGCAAGTTATGGGTAAGGGGTCTAAGGAAAGAATTGTACCTGTGGGTAGTTTTGCTATAAAAGCGGTTAATGCTTATTTATCACGTTCTAGACCTGCTTTAGCGGCTAAAGGAAAAGGGAGCGTAAACTTATTTTTGAATAAGCGTGGAAATAAGCTCTCTAGACAATCAGCGTGGGAAATTTTGCAGTATAATGTTCAAGCTTGTGGGCTGAAAAAAGAAGTTTCTCCTCATACTTTGAGACATTGCTTTGCTACTCATTTATTAGAAGGTGGAGCTGATATAAGAGTTGTACAAGAGTTATTAGGACATTCTAATGTGACTACTACTCAGATTTATACTAAAGTCAGCATAACTACTTTGCGTGAAGTTTATTCAACAAGTCACCCTCGTGCTTTGTAAGTATATATTCGTTGTGAGGTTTATAGAGTTTTAATTTAAAAGTTGTGATTTTTAAAAGGAATGTATTAGTTTTATATAAAAAGACATACTAGTTATTTACATATTCGATATGGGATTTTTATGAAAATACTATTTCTAAAATTTATAAAATATAGATTAAATGTTTGATACAAAAGTAATACATTATGGGTATATGCACTTAAAACTACTATCGTGATTTTAGATATTATATTAAAATGTTCGCATAAACAATTGTTGGGTAATTATCAACGGTGATAGTACCCAACAATTGTATTAAAAAATAAGAATATCTTGTATAGAAACCTATCTGTTTTAATGCTTATCACGAACAGGGTCTACACTTAATTTCTTGGTTTATAAGTAAATAGTAAGTGTTTTGCCTGTAATAACGACGATTTTACGTAATCATACTTTTTCCAAAACTGCTTTGCAAACTTCTTTACCGATATCTTCACCTGTTGCTTCTAAATGTCCGCTTATTCCTCCTGGATTTACTAAATTTAGTTCAATAAGATGAGGATATGCTATGTCAATTCCTGCAAAGTTGATTCCAAACTTCATTAATTCTTTAGCAATTTTTAGTGATAAATTTTGTGTATCGTTGTTAAGCTCAAGTGGAGTACATTTACCGCCAATGAGATAATTACCCCTAAAATCTCCTTTAGCAGGTATTTTTCTATAACCGCCTAATATTTTTCCTCCAGCGAGCAAAACTCTACTTTCTGTTTTGTCTAAATTAGGAATATATTTTTGTAAGACTGCGTATTGCTCAGCAAAGCCATGTATTGTTTTACCATACATCTCATACAGTTGTTTAGGATTACCTACAGCTGATTCAATTATTGCTTTTTTGTTTTTATCTTCAGAATGTAAGACAAAAACATCAGCACCACATCCTTTATTAGGTGCTTTAATTACCCACTTTTCTTCTGGAGGTGATTTATCTACTATGGATACTATTTTATCGCTGTCGAGTAGAACACTGTTATTGTAAAACTTGCTTTCTGAAAGTCTTTGCATACCAATCTTATTATTAAGAAAGAAAATAGAAGATGGTAAGTTTACAAACTTTATACGTCCTTCTAGTACCCATAGAATACGGAAAAAGTCATCTATTTTATTAGGATGAGAATAATCAAGTAACCAACATAAATCAAAATCTTCGCAAGAATGGTACTCTTCCATAAAAACATGTTTTTCGCCTACTTTAGAGTTTTTAAATTTTGCGATACGTGTAATGACTTGCCCGTTTAATATTTGTAGTGAATTTACATCACCAAGAAAAACACTGTGGTTTAATTCGGTTAATGATTGTGGGATAAAGAAGTTATTTACTGGTTCATAAAAATCACTTTGCAGAACTAAAACTAAAATTTTCATGGTACTACCTTTTCATAATCTAGTTTTCTTCACCATCTGAAATACAAATGTAAAATGCGTGTCTGTCTTTTGAAGATAAAATACTTCCACGTTTTTCTTTAGGGAGTAATATTTGTGCATCTACAACATCATTTTTAGAAAGTACAGTTTTTAGCCAATCACTATCTTGTACTTTTTCATCAGTTAGTTCAACGAAATGTATTGATGCTTCTTTAGAGGTGTATTTTATTTCATCTACATTGTCATTTTCATAGGCTCTAAAAAGCCTTTCGAAAGCGTTCATTCCTGTGGAGTATCCCATTAAATCAGCTATTCTATCTCCGCCTACACGTCCATGGGCTTCAATAACCTTTACTGATTCTTCATTTATCATAAATTCAATGTGAGATAGACCAAACTTGTATCCAACAAGGTTTAATATATTAGAAGCTGCAGTAAAAAGTGCTTCCTTTTGTTTATAAGAAATTGAAGCAGGTTGTTTTTGAGCGATTTCGACTAAGCCACTTACACCACCTGTTACTTTTTCTGTAACTATTATTGGATAATGCTTGCCATCCCAAGATAAAGTTTCTACCGAGTACTCTTTGCCATGAAATACTTCTTCTACAAGCAAAGGGAAGGAGAGCGAATCTAGTGAATTTTGCAACTTTGAGATATTATCAAATCTTTGAACATTTTTACTTCCTGAACCATAAAGAGGCTTAGCAACAACGCCTTTATTTCCAAAGTCAATAAATGTTTCCAATAGTTGGCTTTTAACTGATATAACTTTGAAATTACCAGATAGATAGGCAAGATTTTTATTTACTAAAGATCGAAAAAGAGGTTTATTTCGCATTAGCTCAAGTTCGAAAACGTGAGAGTACTTTCCATTGGCAAAATTCATGGAAGAGTTTACTAAAGAAGCCACTTGTGATGTGTCATCACCAAAACCAATACAAACAGTATTAGCATCACACGGTTTTATACCTACGTTAATAATTGCTCTAGTAATAACTAAAGGATCAAGTGTATTGTCACAGTGGATAAGTTGAATACCATATTTTGTTATGAAATCTTTTTCGCTATCACATGACAAAATTACTATTGGTGTACTACCGGCTTGTAATGCAGATTTTATTACTTCTTCACGTGGATTAATTAGTAACAAGTTCATTTTCGTTTACCTCGTTTCGTACAATGAACATTGAAAGTATCAATGCTAAACAGGTTGTTGGAATTGTTAGGAATAGTATGTCGGATGTATAGTTATGTATTGAAATAAGTAAACCAATTAAAAATGATCCTAATAAGGAAGCTATACCACATATACAAGTTGTAAATCCAAAAGTTCTTGTTAAATTACGATTTTTAGCACTTGCTTTGGCAGTAATAGAATCTAAGGTAGGGCTGATAAGCATTTCACCAAAAGTAAAAATAATTGCGAATAAAATAACAATTACCCATGAAATAGGTAACAGTAAAAGGATACTTGAGAACATTATTAGTACAAAGCCTGTGAATAGTATAAATGAATCTCTTATATTTTTAAAAGCATGAACTAAAATCGGGTACTGTAAAATAAGTATGGTTATAGCATTTAATGAATATATAAAACCAGATCCAAATTTTTCATTTAATGCTTCTTTTGCAAGTATAGGAACAATAATTGCCCATTGGGAGTAAATAATCCAATAGATAGCTGTTAAACCTAAAATTGAATATAATACTTTCTTTTCTATAAGTGATTTATTAGTACTTTGCGTATTTATTTTTATATTTTTCCTATTGTCAGGTAGTTTACTTTGATTTTTCTTTTGAAACGAAGATTCGCTAGGATTAAAATGTATTAAGGAGATAATTATTGCTAGTAGTATATAAGAAGCAATTGAGCATTCAACGATAAAACTAAAATCGAATTTCCAATACAAAGCTGCACCAATCATAGGTCCAGTTGTTGCGCCAAGATTAATAGCAATTGAACGAATAGTTATTAATCTGCGATTAGTAGATCGTCGAAGAAGCTCTGTTTTTAAAGCTAGTGCTGTTGAAGAACTACCTATAGAAGCTATACTAGCTCCAAGTATGTACAATAAAAAGTCGTTTTCCCAAATGAAAACACTCATTCCAGCTGAACGCAAAAGTAATCCAAATACTGCAACAGGTTTAGAGCCAATTTTTTCATTTATGAATCCAATTAAAAGTGACAAAATAGAGCCTATACCTCCAAGAACACCTAAAACTAGTCCTATTTCTTTTGTTGATAGTCCGTATTTTAAAAGGTTAATAGTTAGTAGAGGGTATAACATAAAAGTTGTGATTCCCGATATACAAATGCTAACCATTAATAGGGTAGTGCTGACTGAAACGGGCTTAGAAACTAAATTACTCAATTTCCACCTCTATATGACTTGCTATAGTAATTGCTCTATCTTGTGCCAACTCAGCAGTTGGTGCAGTTACAAGTAAATTTCCTATTCTAGCTTTATAGGTGCCAATTTCTCTTACTTTTTCTTTTATGCTTTTTGATGGAAACCAAGTAGGATTACCAGGATAGTTTTTTATCTCTTCTAAACCAGAAATTGATTGTATATAGCCAGTTTTATGAGCATAAATACTAGTGTGAGCATATCCCTTATATATTTGCCTTTCTATAGGGATACTTGGAGTTATACCGATTGCTTGTTCCACTGTGTAACGGTACGGATTATAATTAGTACTTTCTAATATGCTCGGAGTGATTAAAGCCCCTGCCATTCGAGCATTTATCTCAATAAGTTTGAAACCGTCACTACTTTCAATGAACTCTATATGTGCTAAACCCAAGTTGTAGTTTAATGTTTCTAAGATACTAAGAGTCCATTCTTTTACACTGTTTTCCCAAGATGAATTAGCTGCCCAAGGAAAAGCTTTTGTTTCTTCAAGAAAAAATGGTGGTTTGGAAATAATACAATTAGTTATACCAAAAAATGTGAAGTTGTCTTTGCTTTTCCAAACTTCAGCTGAGTAAAGTGGACCTTTGTAGAAAGGTTGTGTCATATACTCATTGTGATCATCTATTTCTGCTATAAATTTTTTATACTCTTCTTCTGAATATAAAAGCTTTACACCGATTTTGCCTGTACCATTTATAGGTTTGCAAATTCTTGGCCAACCTATATTTGTTTCTTGTTGGAAATTCTCTATTTTAGATTGTACCCAACTTTTATTTCTGAACTGTGTGAGGTCTTGACTTTTAATGAAAGAAGGGAAAGCATACTTTTCTCGTAGTCTTGCTGCTAGTAGACCCCAAGTGTCTGTAACGCTGAAAATATTGTAAATAGTGTCTATATTTTCTTGTACATACTCTTCTACTTTTGAAGAGTCATGGGTTTGTAATACGACAACGTTTACGTTTTCTAGTCCTGAATATAAACTTGGATCGTAAGTTAGTAAAGTGAAATTATATCCGTATTCATTTGTTATATCAGCCATTACGTTTACATTTGACATTGCCTCTAATGCTACTAAAGTTTTTGGTGTCATCTCGAATCTCCAGTTTTGTTATAGTATGAGGTAGAACATTTATAAATATTTTTAGAATTAGAGTATTCATTAATGAAATAAGGAAAAGATTTTTCACTCCAAGCTGTATACGACCATGGCATCGTAAGCTCTTCTTTTCTGTTTATAAAAAGTGGTTCAGGTATATCCTCAGAGTGGTAGTGTTCTTCGTATACTTTTATATACCGATGTCCAGTATCTGCTGATGGCATTATATAAATATTATTTGGATTTTTATGAGAAAGATATTTTGCTACTATATACGTGGCTCCAGTGGATAAACCTCCAAAAACTCCAGATTCTTTCAGTAAGTTAATTCCGCCATTTACTGCTAGTGATGAAGCTATCCAATGAATGTACTCATACGAAGAATAGTCTATATTTTCAAATGGTATTGCACTGCCTATTCCAGCTACGAGCATTTTTGGATCAGATCTTTCGATTCCTAGCAAAATTTCTTGAAAATCATTTGGTTTTAGCAATATATTATGTATATTTGCGACAGCTTTGATAGTAGAAATTATATCTGCTGTGGAGCTAGACATACCTACACTTGTTAACAACTCTGTTTTTCTACTCCAGTGGTAATTATCAATTTTTGTGTCAAGCTGAAATTTTTTAATTACTTTTAATAATGCTTTTCTGCTTTTACTAGGTATAGGACAAGGTTTTTTAATAGAGTTTTTAGGAATAAGTTCTAATTTTACTGTTGAATAAAGTACGGATGGGAAGGTAAGAATTGCAATATGTGGTATTCCTTTATTGTCCATCCAAGGACCTTGCCAAAGTTCTCCGTATGTACCAGAAGATATTCCAATACTCATGAGCACTCGTTTCTATTTAAGTATTTACTTTTTTATTTACTATCTACTTACTTGTCTATAAATTTAAATGGTTGAAAATATTACTAGAAAAATTAGCTACTGTTATATAAAAAATTATTAAATAGTGAAATCTGTGATACTTTAAGATTAGCTTAATCATTGTATTAAGTAAAAACTTATATGAAGCAAATATATCTTTGGTTTAAAATTGTATATTTGTGGCATAGTTTCAAAGTTAAATGTTGGGAAATATATATCCTACATAAAAATAGACAGAAATTAAGTAGCTATTTTTATATACATAAGTATAAATTTATCTATTGATATAAAAATTTGTACGTCTAGCTATTTTGTTGTCTTTTACTACTAGTGATTTTAATAGTGCATGCTTCTTATAAAAGTATGGCTAAAACAATACCGCCTATAGTGAACTATAAAGTTTTGAAATAAAACGCGTAGGGGAGAAGTGGGCTAAGGTGTAGTGCGCGTAGTATCTTTTGCATATGTGTAAGATTTTCTACAAATTTTTCCTAAATAATATATGAGAATGTGACGTCAACGGTAATTATAATAAGCAGTACAGTATATCTTTTTTCATATTTACTATGTGGATTGTCCTTATTAAATATCTAAATCAATATATTCTAAAAAACTTCACATAAGTGTTTTTTCAATAAGAACGAATGCAAAATCTATTGCAAACATGATTGAATCCTTGAAATAAAAATTAGAGAATAAAACGAAATAAAAAAAGAAAACGATCCCAAACATGGGGTTTCAAGTATAACTTCGTGTACTAAAAAGATGGAAAAGTAAAGGGGCTAAACATACATTAAGTGCAGTTTAGCCCCTAAAATTCTCTAAAAGAAAATTAAAATATGATTTTAATCTTGCTTACGACGCATGGCTAAAAGCAATGCACCAGCAAATACTAGAATTCCAGCACCTGTGACAGTAATTGACGTATCAATACCTGTTGCAGCCAGTTTTGCCTTAGGAACAGACTTCTTGGAAGTAGGTTCATTAGGAGTAACTTCTTTAGAGCAATGTGCTGTAGCTTTTAGACTTACGATACGACGTTCAGTCTTTACAATTGGTTCACCAGTAGTCCACATTTGTTTATCTTCGTCCCAAACATATGGAGTGGTTGTCACTGTGCGAGTTTGAGTAACTTTTGGATTTTCACAAGTTGGAACTTCTTCACTCCACTTGCTAGTTTCAACAGTCTGTTCGCACTTATCTGAGGACATTTCCATCTTTTCATGAATGACCATAGGTAGAATCTGTCCAGTTGTATCATCTTTAACATCACGTAAAAATTGAACAGTTACGTTAAATGAGAAAGAGGATTTTGCCGGTAGTTTGCCAATCTTGAAAGTGATAGTTTTTCCATCTGGTGAAATAGTTGGCTCAGTAGCATCTTTTACAACATTGGTGTAACCATTACCTTTAAGCGCTCCTGCTCCAGGTGATACGAAAGTATTGACCGATCCTGCTTTGAAAACAGCATTCTGAGCAATAGTTGCAGTATATGTTCCTCCTTGGAAATCTTTATCTACTGCACCATATAGGCGTAGGGTAGCTGTTTTGCCATCATTTGCCCAGCCATCGCTACCTAGACCCCAACCGTCAGCGTTGACTTCACCCCAACCATCAGCTGGTGTCTTCCAGTTTGAAACAAACTTTTCACGACTTGTAATATCTGAACCGTATGGACTCCAAACAGTACGGCCAAGTAAAGCAACTTTACATTTTGATTCGCTAGGTGCAGGAGGTAGCTTTGGTAACTTGTCTTTATCATACTGACATGTACCTTCACCTTCATTATATGCACCTTCAAGTTCAGCAGATGCTACGTAACGACCATTTGTGTTACCGTCACCAGTGAACTGGAAAACGGTTGCGTGTCCAGCAGGTATGTCTTTCTTGAATGTAAGAGTCCAAATATTCTTAGCAACATCTGTTTGTACAGCTTCGAGTTTTGATGCGTCATATGAGGACCAAGTGTATTTAGCGTATGGTTCACCCCAAGTAGACATACGCTCATTTGTTGATACACGATCAAAAACAGTATTTGTCATATCGTCTGGCAAATCAACATTAACTTTTGTGCCAGCTTTAATTGTGTGATCAGTAGCTAGTGGAAAACGCCAGTTTTGTTTATCTGGATTATAAGTAAAGAAGTGGTTTGCTTCAAATATTCCTTTTCCTCCAAGAGATGGAGTAACTTCTGAAATGTAACCAGCATTTGAGTAAATGACTGGCGAACCATCAAGCCTAGTTGTTAAACCTGGATATTCAGCGTCATCATCTTTTAAATTCTTATCAAGAACAGCTTTAGTCTTCCATAAAACAACACATCCAGATGAAAAATCACCTGACTTTGTTTTAATATTTGTTGCATTTGCCGTGTTAACAGTAATAATGCTTGAAAGCATTAAAAAAGTGGTGGCAAGTAATGCAGTGAATGCTTTTTTGCGTAACACGATTAATTTCCCCCCTAATAATTGTGTATTATAATTCTAAGTTTTATATTGAAATCAACAAAGTAAATAGTAGGATAAATCTATAAAATTCGAAAAATAGTTGTTACATTCTTTAAAAGAATGGACAATTTAATTATTAGATAAATTATAAATTTCCACTTGGTGAGTGTTGTAAACGTTTCTCTTGGTAAATTATTCTCAATTTATATGGGTTGTTGATTGTTGAAATATATTTTATACATATAATATGCTTGAATACAGGTTGATACTACCTTAAAAAGTTCCAAATAAACAAAGGGTCTTGCTTTAAATACAGTATATCTCTGTAGATTCTTAGACGGAGTTATCTATAAGAAGTCACCTAATGAATATATGGAGAGATGTTTTCGACTGGATAACTTATGTGTTGCTAACTTTGTTATATAAATACTTAATATATCAGTTCTTGAATGTGTATTTACAAAAAAGTAATGTGAGACTTTTTCAAAGTGTATGTGAAATAACTTGTTTAGTTGGTTTTGAAAGTAAAGTTTATTTTGTTTTTAGTTTTTAAATTTTAATGAGGATGAAGTTTTATTTAAGATTTTTAGGGGGAGGAGGGAGCTTAAAACCAGTTTTTTCTTTGTGGTAAAAGTGAGTTTTATATTATTAAAAGAAATATTGTGTTTATTGCTTAGTGAAATAATTAATTTCTTTTATGGTAAAGCTATTTTTTTTTGTTCATGAGTATCTATTTCGTTATCTTCTAGTTCAAGGAGATAGGTAGAGGTCACGTGTTTGTAAGATTTGTGTACATATTTAAATATAAGCTTATGTTAAGTTTGTAATTATTCAATAAAATGCATACATTGTAAAAAATGTTTTAACAATGAAGTTTTAGATTATGTTATTAGATAGTTTTAGAAGTAATTATTAGATAATCATTATTGCATTTTATTAACAATATTTCTTACATATTTATATTATGAAAGGTAGTAGCCATGAAAAATAAAAAGAATATATTTTATCCTGTTGTAACTATATTTACTGTCAGTGCACTTAGTGTTTCTTTCATATGAATGGCAAACGCAACACCAAATTCGAAGAATAATGCTGTAAACTATTCGATTTCGAGATACTTACCAGATTTAGCTGCGGTTGATTCTAAAGAAGTAAGTCATTTTTCAAACGAGGTAGAGTTACTATTCACTGAGTATATAAGTCAAGATTCTTCTGGTATTTGGTATATAACTGAAGCTGAACATGAATCCAATGTTAATGTTCAAGATTTAGCAAAAATTGTTGACTTCTTTAACGCCTTTGCGAACAAAATATATCTACAGGAAAAGTAATCCCTACAGTTACCGACTATACAAAATGTGTAATTAATACTGCAGGTTTAGGAGGTATAGGTGGGTTTCTTTACAGGTGGATTTAATAAACTAATTGAGCGGCGTCTTTAGAGAGAAGTGGCTATGTATATAATCAAAGTTGTCGGTGTTAACGCTAACAAGGGCGGTGTAGTAGGACTGGCTGCACTATTAGCTGCAGGTGCAATCTGGTGTGCGACTCCATGGAGGTAATGATATGTCTAACAAACTAGTACAAAGTGTTTTTAGAGTATTTGCTATATCTATTATAATTATATTTATATTGACGATTGTAAGTCCTATATTTGGTATGTCTATTGTCCAAATTTGGTATGAATATAAAAACTGGTTACTAGGTTTGATTGTTGTTTTCCCTATAGTTTACATGGTATTAGACGATAGTTTTGAAAAACAACTTTCTAAGGGGTACAAACTTGATGGAGACCAAAAACAATCAACCATGTATGTCTTCAAACTTATTGGTGTTGACGCTATCAAAGGCGGGATAATAGGAATACTTTCATTCTTATTAGCAGGTGCAATATGGTCTCTAACTCCGTGGGGGTAGAAAACACACCAAAAGTTGCTAAAGTACTAGTTTGCCTTGAGATACAAGCAATAAGTAGGTAGTTATAGATAGGTATAGGTGCCTAGGGTAAGCAGGAAAGTGAAAACTGTTTTTGCTCTTAGTATAATGCTGTGAAGGTGAAGTTACTGCTCTAGAAAACCCTCGAGAAGGGGTTACCTTTGCCTCTGTTAACACTGAGCAAGAGGAAGATAATGATGTTTGGGAAGAGTAATGTAGCTGGGTTGCATCGTAGATTAGATGACATCAATCATGAGATCGCCAATAACCCACTACATAGTGACGAAGTTGTAAAGGTAACTAAGCTCATCGATAAATTAAAAGCTTAAGGGCATGAGTCAGAGATTGGTCAAGTACTTGCGAACTGTCACTTCCTAGTTCTGAAGAGAATGGGCGACTAACCGCTGTACATGCTTTCAGGTTTGCACGTTTGAATAAAAAACGAATAAAGCTGGAAAAGAAGCTTTCTGCTACCAAAAGCGTGAGACTTTCCCATAAAGCTTCCTTGAATTTTGTAAGCTTGAAGAACCTTTTCGTGTCACTAATTGATATAAGAGAAAGTAAATGCCTATAAGAGAAGGCAAATGCGTAACGGTCTAGGTATGATTTAGACTCTAGGCTATATAACTGATTATCTAATTTAGTGAAAATAAATTGTTTCACAAATTGTTCCATTTTAAAGTAAAAAATACTTATTTGGAAAATCTATACCCAAATGAGCGATACTAACAGACCAAACCTGCCGCTGTTGGATACAAGACGGCGAGTGGGTGCAGATTTTACCTGGGTGGATGCAAGTTTCGTTCGGGGGGGGGGAGAGAGACAAGTATGAGACGTGTGCGTGCTAGCGGGTACACGTGGAGTATAGGAAATGTGAGGTAATGAAATCTTGAGAGTCTGGTAGCATCATCTTCAGAATCTAGACGTTAAAATCCTGAAGTTTTCATTATGAAATTTGTGTAAACCCTCTATATTTCTGAGCCTTTGATGGATTTTTATCTACAACTGGTACAAGATTCATAAAGGTGAGTCTTGTCGGCTCACTGAAGTGCTAGGGATAATCCTTATTCTTGAGCCGGCTGGCTAAGTGTGTACAAGTCCAATCGCAACCTTCGTTCTTTTCTAGAACTCTCGCGCTACAGTGGGATTCATGCCAATAAAGATGAGAAGCGTACCTTCCTTGGAACATGGCACGAACTACCCGGTTAAAAACCAGCAGATTCAGACCCGAAATATACTCCCATTTGATATGAGCTGGTTTTTGTACAGATGTTATAGACAAATATAAGCAATCTCGTCACTAAGCTAACACCTGTACAATGAACCTTCAGCCTGTGCTTTTTATCGGCTATGTTCTTCTTTACGTCCTTTTAACGCTCCGATTCCCAATAACAATGTACCTGATAATGCCATTAATCCAACATACAGCGATAGATTAACTCCATCTGTTCCTGTCTTTGGCAATGTTTTATTGCTTGGTTTTTTAGGCTCGTCTTTTGGTGGATTGTTCGGCTTGTCTTTTGGCGATACTTTTATTTTGATGTTCTTTACTGTAAGTTTAGAACCATCTACGGTTACATTCTTATGGTTTTCTGTCGCTTTAATTAACCCGTTCTTATCCACATGGAAGCCGAATTCGCCGAATGTTTCATAGTTTTCAGGAGTTTTTGTCTCTTTAAGAACATAATCTCCCTCATCAAGTCTTAGAGCCTTAACATCCATGTCACTGGTCCAGTTTGCAACTACCTTTTCAGAATTCTTAGGCGTGATTACGAATTCCGCTCCTGCAAGAGGCTTGCCATTCTCATCCACCTTGCTGATAGAAATTTCAGACTTGTATTTGTTTACAAAAGTTACAGGCTTGATAAAGCTGTTTGGCACATCATCGTATGAGCTAAAACCCTGCAAACTGATATTCTCGTAGTATGCATCCGCTTCTTCTACGGAGTTAAAGATCATGAAATTATCGTTATAATCTAATATATCAACGATTTTGACCTGATTATTAGAAGCAATCAGATCAGCATCTTCACCTGTAGGCTTCCCTTCTCGAAGTAAGTATCTCCTTATTCTGTAGTCTTTTGGCTCTCCATTTGACGTGGTATAGCTATCCTTTAATTTATGCGAAAGTTCTGTAAATGTTGGAATATCATCTTGTAGAAAATCTCTCTTAAAAGCTTTTCTTAATGCCTCTGTATCTGTTGTATTCTCATCAACATATCCTCCCCTGACGGGCTTAGGACGCCATAAAGACTTGGATACCGAATTGATAGTTCCATCCGCATTAACATCCTTATGAGTAAACAAAGTTCTTTGTACAGGTGTTGCATAATAGGTCACGGCTATATTTGCTCGTAAATTATAGACCTGAGAATAAAAGAAAGTATCGAAAGAATACTCGAGCAGAAGCTGACAGCCATCATCGAAGGCACCTATCCCTCCACCTTCATAGAAGCAACGCCATGCAATAGTGTCCTTTGGCCAGCCACGCCTATCTTCTGTATAAGTATCGTCTCCAGGTTTGCTCGAATCATAGCCTGCCTGTGCGGTCTGAACACCATCACTGGACCTCAATCCTCCCCAGTTATATCTTATGTTGTGATCCAATATGGCGCCCCCATTATCTGGATGATTATCTATTAAATCAGTAAGCTTCTCGTCATAAGCATCGTCCGGGTTGAAGGTTACTACCTCCCATTCCGCTTCATTTCCTGATTTAAATTCACCCTTTTGAATGAAAAAATCCTGTCCCGCATCAGCAAATTTACCGATGCCATATTCTTTTTCCTTGCCCTTCGGTATCTCACTGAGTATAAAAGGAACGGAGAGTCTAGGTACCCTCGTTCTGTCAGGGGCATTAGTCATGTCCAATTTCTTCTCAAACCGAAACTGCTGGATGATACTGAAGCCAGCCTGCACGTTATCTTCGTGAGGCGATGGATGAACCAGAATCGGATTCACAAGCAGACCCGTTCCAAATAAAGAGAGTATCATAATAGAAGTTAATACTTTTTTCTCAATTAGTTTACGAAACACCTTATTCTCCTCCAAGTAGTATTTGTACTTCTTGAATATTCTCATTTCCTCGTATATATTACATTATCAACCTTTCAGATTGAAGTGTAAAAAGTATTATTTGAAGAATGGAGTTTTTCGCGACTCGATGGGCAGAAGTGCGAAAAACTAAAATTCAGTAGATAAGAATTATGACTTCTTCTTGTAGTCAATGCTCTGGGGCGCTGAGAAAGAAGGGTAAGACCTCTACTAGTGTGACGCGGTAGCATTACGTAGGTTGCGTAACTTCTAGCGTAGTTAGTCACGAAGGTAGATTCTGATGGTTCCAGTCCAACTATTTTGTCACCTAAATTCTTGAATCAGTATCATGAGAGAAATATACCGTGATATCAGTATGTTCAGACCCCAACCATACTGAACTGTTTCCCGTTAATTGGACTAAGAAATAAGTTTGCGGTTAGTGGAAAATAAGGTAATTTTACCTATATTTCGATAACCATATTAAAAGAATATATCCATGGAGCGGATGACGGGAATCGAACCCGCACTTTCTGCTTGGAAGGCAGGAGTTCTACCATTGAACTACATCCGCATATCCGCATATAATGTGCGACGAGAAATCATTATATATGTATTTTTTATTTAACGCAAGAATGCATGTGGAAAATTTATAATACACAAAAATACTGCTCTTTATATTTAATATTTAAAACTGATTTTTCCTTGAAAAATGAAGGGTAAGATAGTTTATATACACTTATACAGTAAAATACTTTTAAAATTAACTTGTTTTTTTCAAATCATCATGTATCATTGTTTAGGTAATTGACAAACGTAAAAGTCAATTCGGGGTGTAGCGCAGGTGGTAGCGCGTCCGGTTTGGGACCGGAAGGTCGTGGGTTCGAGTCCCGCCACCCCGACATTTTTATTTAAAATAATTTATTTGTAAGTACTTATAATGAGTTATTTTATACAATACTTTTGTTGTCTATAGTTCATATGTAACTTTATAATCTATGTGCATAAGCTGAAAATTGTATTTAACAAGCTTACTTAAATACTTCTGTTTAAAAGTTTACTATCAAAAAGATACGATATAGTGATGAAAATTTGCTTATACTTATAAAACATAAATTTTAAGTTTTGACTTCAAAAAGATATAAAAGAGCTAAATATTTAAAGTATTTTCATTTAGTAAGTGTATTTTTTTCAATAAATAACATAGAATAGTCTAGTCTATAGCCTTATAAAACAAGGCCTATCTATACTTAGATAGTCGTTACTACTATTTTCTATGGAGTGCAACACAGTGAAAACGACCGTGGAAAGACTAGAACCTACAAAGGTCAAACTAAACGTTGAGGTTCCAGTAAGTGAAATTCAAAAAGAAATCGATGTAGCTTATAAAGAAATTGCTAAGCAAATCAATATCCCAGGTTTCCGTCGTGGAAAGATCCCACCACGAGTTGTAGATAGCCGTGTTGGATTTAGTGCAGTAGTTGAGCAAGCTACACGACTAGCAATGCCACATTTGTACGACACAGCAATTGCTGAAGCAAATGTTGTGCCAATGGGACAACCAGATGTTGAAGTTACTCAGGCCCCAGGTGCTGAAGGTAAGGGACGCGATGCTGACCTAGTATTCGTAGCAACTGTTGAAGTTCGTCCTGAAATTGAACTACCAAACCTAGATGGTCTTGAAGTTACAGTTGACACAATTAGTGTTTCAGATGAAGAAATTGATGACGAATTGCTAGCTCTACGTAAGCGTTTTGGAACACTAAAAGGTGTAGAACGCCCAGTAGAAGAAGGTGACTTCGTATCAATTGACCTAACAGCAACAATTAAGGGTGAACAAGTTGACTCAGTTGCTGGTTACTCATACGAAGTTGGTTCAAAGTCGATGCTAGAAGGCTTGGATGAAGCTCTTCTTGGTCTAGAAGTAGGTAAGAAGAAGAAATTCAAGTCAGAACTAGTTGGTGGCGCTCATGCAGGCAAGAAAGCAGACATTAACATCGTTGTTAAAGCTGTAAAAGAGCAGGAACTACCTGAAGTTGACGAGGAATTTGTACAACTAGCTTCAGAGCATGACACAGTAGAAGAACTACGCAGTGAGTTGTCATCAAAGATTGCTGAACGCAAAGAAACTGAACGTGCATTGCAAGCACGCGACAAGGTATTTGAACTAGTCAAAGAAAAGATTGAAAAGTTCCCAGTACCAACAGATATCGTTTCAGCTGAGCTAAAAGCTCGTGTTCCACAGAACATGAAGAAAGCTGAGAAAGAAAAGGTACGTGAAGAAATCGAACAGACTTTGCGTGAACAAATTCTTCTAGATGTTTTGGCTGAAGAGGAAAAAATTGAGGTTTCACAGCGTGAACTACTAGAATACATGTTCCAGATGGCTCAAGCATACGGAATTGATCCATCACAGATTCTTCAAAGCTCAAGTTCTGAACAAATGCGTATGATGGTTGCTGATATTACACGCAACAAGAGCTTGGTTTCAGTATTGCGTAAGACAACAGTTAAAGACACTGATGGTAACGTCGTTGACCTAAGTGAATTTACTAAAGACGCAGCAGAAGACGAAGAAACTGCTGAAGAAACAGAATAACTGATTTTTGTAAAGGGTGTGTGAGGCAAGACCTTATGCACCCTTTAGCATTTAATGCGCTATTTTCTATAACAAAATCATCTACAATATAAATGTAATATTTGTTAGAAACTTGCTGAGTATATATTTTAGAATTTGAGTAAATATATAAAGCAGGAAATATGCGTAATGTTTTTGAATGTTTTACTTAGAAGTAAATACTCTAAACTATGCCTAAGCTAATAGCGAAAAACTGTATGTTCTACTGTATTCTTGGCTCAAGATAGGATACTTTAGTATAAGCAAAATAATATACAGGAGGAAGAATGAGTTTGCCACAAGCTAACGAGGGTAGTCCATCGATGGGACTTACAGATCACGTATATGATCGCCTACTAAAAGAACGTATAATTTGGCTAGGTTCTGAAGTTAGAGATGAGAACGCTAATGCTATTTGTGCGCAAATGCTATTACTAGCAGCTCAGGATCCTAATAAAGACATTTATCTATACATAAATTCTCCAGGTGGTTCTGTAACAGCAGGTATGGCTATTTATGACACTATGCAGTACATTCAGCCAGATGTTGCAACTGTTGCAGTTGGTCTTGCTGCTTCAATGGGACAGTTCTTGCTATCTTCTGGAGCAAAAGGTAAACGCTACGCTACACCACACGCTCGAATCATGATGCACCAACCTTCAGGTGGTATTGGTGGTACAGCAACTGATATTCGCATTAATGCTGAACTTATTTTGAATATGAAAAAGACTCTTGCCTCACTAACTGCTGAGCAAACAGGTAGAACACTTGAAGAAGTTACATCTGACGCTGATCGTGACCACTGGTTTACAGCAGAAGAAGCAAAAGAATACGGATTCGTAGACCATGTTGTTGAACATTCAAGTTCAATTCTAAATAACACAGATGAAGGACAGAAATAACGATGAATAACTCAACATATAATTCAAATATGGCAATGCCTTATGGATATGCTCCACAAATGCCTCAATCACGTTATATCTTGCCAGAATTTGAAGAACGTACAGCATACGGATATAAGCGTCAAAGTCCATATTCAAAGCTATTTGAAGATAGAATTATTTTCTTAGGTGTGCAAGTTGATGATGCTTCCGCTGATGACATTATGGCACAGCTGTTAGTGTTAGAATCCCAAGATCCTGACGGCTTGATTACTATGTACATCAACTCACCAGGTGGTTCGTTTACTGCTTTGACTGCTATTTACGACACCATGCAATACATCAAGCCTCAGATTCAGACTGTTTGCTTGGGACAAGCTGCTTCAGCAGCAGCTGTGCTTTTGGCTGCTGGCTCTCCAGGTAAGCGCCTAGCATTACCTAACTCTCGTGTTTTGATTCACCAGCCATCTTTTGAAGGAGCTTTTGCTCAGGCTTCTGATATTGAAATCCACGCAAATGAAATTTTACGTATGCGTGAATGGCTCGAAAACACTTTAGCAAAACATACGAATCGTTCTGCAGAAGAAGTTTCAAAAGACATAGAACGTGATAATATTTTGACAGCTGATAAAGCACTAGAATATGGTATTGTTGACCAGATTCTAACTTCTAGAAAAGAAACAATTTAGGAGAATTCTTGTCCGACCGTGAGTTCATAGTTTGCTCATTTTGTAGTAAAAACCAAAAGCAGGTGAAGCAACTAATTGCTGGTCCTGGTGCATATATTTGTGATGAATGTGTTGATATATGTAAGGAAATTGTTGAAGAAAAAGCTTCACAATCTCAGGTAGAGATAACATATTTACCTAAGCCTCAGGAGATCTTCGACTTTTTGCAAAGCTATGTGATCGGACAAGAAACTGCTAAGAAAGCTTTATCAGTTGCTGTATACAACCATTATAAAAGAGTTAATGCTTCAACTATAGACACTGATATTTCTCTAGAAATGACTAAATCGAATGTTTTACTACTAGGACCAACCGGTACCGGTAAAACACATTTGGCTAGAACATTGGCAAAGCTTATAGATGTTCCTTTTGTGATAGTAGATGCCACAGCTCTTACAGAGGCTGGATATGTGGGTGAAGACGTTGAGAATATTTTGTTAAAGCTTATAAATGCTTCAAATGGCGATATCAAAAAAGCTCAACGAGGAATTATCTACATTGACGAAATAGATAAAATAGGACGTAAAGGTGAAAATGCTTCGCTTACTCGAGATGTATCAGGTGAGGGAGTGCAACAAGCTCTTCTAAAAATCATTGAAGGCACAGTTGCTTCAGTACCGCCTACTCCCGGTAGAAAGCATCCACATCAAGAGTATATTGAAATTGATACTTCTAGCATTTTATTTATTGCTGCTGGAGCTTTTGCTGGAATTGATGAAATAGTTAAAAAGCGTTTAGGACAGCGTTCAACGGGATTTGGTTCAGATCTAAAGTCTACTAAAGAATATGGTGATTTATACAGTAAAGTTACTACGGAAGATTTACATAAGTTTGGTTTAATCCCTGAATTTATTGGTCGTTTGCCTGTTGTAACGAATGTTAGTGCTTTAGATGAAAACTCATTGTGTAGAGTTCTTGTTGAACCCAAAAACTCTTTGGTTAAACAATATCAGCAACTATTTAGGCTAGATGATATTGAGTTAATCTTTGAAGAGGAAGCATTGAGAGCTATTGCTAAAAAAGCTATTAACAGGGCTACTGGAGCTAGGGGACTTTCATCAATTATGGAAGAAGTACTACAACCCATAATGTTTGAAGTTCCAAGTATAGATAACCTTGAAAAAGTTATAATTACTAATCAAGTGGTGGAAAACGGTTTGAAGCCACATATGATTTATATTGGTGAACAACTATCTGCATGATGTGAGTAAGGAAAATATATGGTAAATCCAATGGAATCTAATGATGAGATACCTGAAAAATATAAAATTCCTATCCGTACAGTTCAAGAAAACTCAATTGACCATAAATGTGCAACAACTAAGGTAGAAAATCATTCTTGTGAATGTAAAACTGAAAAACAAGCTAGTAATGCTGATAGCGATGAAAACGTTATTACTGCTTACGATGTTGAAGAAGCGCTAAAAGATGTGATAGATCCTGAATTAGGGATAAATATTGTTGACTTAGGTCTAGTATATGGGATTACATTAGATGAAAATGGTAAATCAACAATAGATATGACTTTGACATCTCCTGCTTGTCCTCTTACAGATGTAATAGAAACACAAGTGCGTTATATTCTTTCAACACTTGTAGAGGAAGTAGAGATAAATTGGGTGTGGCTACCGCCTTGGGGGCCGGAACAGATTACAGATGACGGTAAAGATCAGCTACGAGCATTAGGTTTTAATGTTTAAAAGTTTCTTAAACCTTTAAACGTTAAATACTTTCAAGATAGATTATATAGTCTATAGAAGTTTATTTTTTTCTCCATAAAATAGTCGCACTGTATTTTCCTTTGTTTTTGCTATATTGATATGTGATGAAAAATTTACAAAAAATATGTGAGAAAAATACAAAATCCTATTTACATTTTTGAAAAAATATTATCTAATTATTTGAGGAAAAATACAGATGATATGTGAGTGACTAAAATGACTTTTACAAATATACAAAAATGTGTAGTTGCTAAAAGTGATTTCTATTTTTCAAATTTAGTTTTTCTAATCAAAATGCTTAATAGTTTTAAAAATGATTGTTGCTTACGAGTAATTAAAAAAAGAAAAGTAGTTTTAATCAAAGAGAAATAACAAATGTTATTTCTCTTTTTTTTTTATGCCCTAAAAATAGGAGAGGAACATGGCAAAATACAAAAGTCTAGTAAGTAATGAAGACTTCACTAAAGAAGAATTCGAAAAAATCGTAGAGCTAGGATCAAAAATTTATGAAAATCCATTAGCATACGCTGATTTATGTAAGGGCAAAGTACTAGGTTCTTTGTTTTTTGAACCATCAACTCGTACACGCCTAAGCTTTGAAGCTGCTATGCTACGTTTAGGTGGCACATACATAACAATTCCTGAGCCAAAGGTTTCCTCAGCAACTAAAGGTGAGAGTTTAGCTGATACTATTAGAACAGTTAGTGCTTACACAGATATAATTGCAATGCGTCATCCACATGAAGGAGCTGGAGAACTGGCTAGAGAAGTAGCATCAGTTCCTTTTATAAACGCTGGAGATGGTGGACATCAGCACCCAACACAGACTTTGACAGACTTACTAACTATCTATCAAACAAAAGGTACATTAGAAAATATGACTGTCGGACTATGTGGTGACTTAAAATTTGGTCGAACAGTTCACTCACTAGTAAAAACACTATCTAAATTTGAAGGTAATAAGTTCATATTTATCTCACCCGAAGAACTAGAAATACCTGAATATATAAAAATGTACTTGCGTGAACGTAATATAGAGTTTACAGAAGTAAGAGACTTAGAGGAAATAATTGATCAGCTAGATATATTGTATATGACACGTGTACAAAGAGAACGTTTCTTCAACGAAGCAGATTACGTAAGACTAAAAGATATATACATCTTGGATCAAAATAAACTAAATAATGCCAAAGAAGACATGATTGTTTTGCACCCACTACCTAGAGTAAATGAAATCAGCGTTGAAGTTGATAAAGATAGCAGAGCAAAATATTTTGAACAAGTCAGATTCGGAATGATTATAAGAATGGCACTAATCTTAACACTATTGGAGGTCAAGTAATGTTAAAAATTGATAGTATATCAAAAGGCATAGTAATCGATCATATTAAAACAGGCTATGGATATGAAATATTCAAATTGCTAGAGTTAGATAAAGCTAGCTATGCAGTTGCATTGATTATGAATGTAGACTCCAAAAAACTAGGTAAAAAAGACATAATTAAAGTTGAAAACAAAATTGATGTTGATCTTGCAATTCTAGGTTTAATAGATAAAAATCTAACAGTAAATATCATTGAAAATGGCAATATAAAAGAAAAAATTTCAATGGTGTTACCTGAAACAGTAAAAGGATTCATCAAATGTAAAAATCCTCGTTGCATTACATGCCATGAAAATATTGAAACCCATTTTGTTTTATTAAAACGTGAAGAAGGCATATATCGTTGCAACTACTGTGATAATTTGTATACCGCTGGAAAGTAAAATGAAAACACTAATAAAAAATGCTGTAATTGTTGATAAAGATACTATTGCAAAAAGCGAAATTCTAATCGAAAACGGTCTTATTAGTAAAGTAGCTGATCAAATACAAACTGATAGTGACACTACAATAATTGATGCAAAAAATAAGACAGTTATGCCTGCTTTCGTTGATTTGCATGTACATTTTCGAGATCCAGGATTTACTTATAAAGAAGATTTGCAAACAGGATCAAAATCTGCAGTAAAAGGCGGATACACGACTGTGAATCTTATGGCTAACACTAATCCTATTTGTGATAGCGAAGAAAAACACAAAGATATCATTACTCGTGCAGAAAAAATAGGTTTAGTTGATATTTATCAGGCAGTTGCCGTAACTGAAAATTTTGATGCTACAACAGTTGTAGACTATTCAAAGCTAAGTACAAAACTACTTTCAGATGATGGAAAAGGTGTACCCTCAGATGTAGTAATGTATCATGCTTTGAAAAAAGCTAAAGAAAATGACAAACTCATAATGGTTCATGCAGAATCTGAATTATCTAAGATAGATTACAGATATGCTGAAGATTTAATCACAATGAGGGATTTATATTTAGCTGAAAAACTTGGTGCACCAATACATTTTTGCCACGTAAGCACTATTGATGCTGTAAAAGCAATACAAAAAGCTAAAGAAAAAGGCGTAAAAGTAACTTGTGAGATAGCACCTCATCATATAAGCTTGTACGACCTAAACTATAGAGTAAACCCTCCAATTAGAAGCAAAACAGACGTTCAAGCTCTAATTGAAGCAGTGAAACTAGGCGTGGTAGACACTATAGGCACTGACCACGCTCCTCATACTGAAGAAGATAAGGAAAACGGTGCTCCTGGAATGGTAGGTTTAGAAACAGCGTTCTGCGTTTCCTATACTTCACTAGTTAAAAACAACGGAGTAGACATTAGGAAACTATCAGAGCTACTTTCATACGGCGGAGCTAAAATTTTAGGAATCAACAAAGGCCTAATAAAACAAGGATACGAAGCTGATTTAGTTATTGTTGATACTGAAAAAGAAATCACAGTAGATCCATCTACTTTTGCTTCCAAGAGTAAAAACACTCCTTTTGCAGGCAAAAAATACTATGGTCAAATCCTAGCGACAATTAAAAAAGGCGAAATTAAATACAAGGAAGAGAATTTTTAATGATTATAGATAAACTATATGAACAAGTGGAACAAAAAGGGTTTGTATGCGTAGGTTTAGATAGTCACTTAGATTATATTCCTAAAAATATTAAAGAAAAATACGAGAATCTATCAGATGTGATTTTTGAATATAACAAGCAAATCATTGATGCAACTGACGATATTGTAGCTATTTATAAGCCACAAATTGCTTACTATGAAGCTCATGGTATTGAAGGATTGAAAGCCTACAAAAAGACTGTTCAATACTTGAGAGAAAAAGGACTGCTTAGCATAGGTGATATAAAAAGAGGAGATATCTCAAGCACAGCTAAAGAATATGCTAAAGCACATTTTGAAGGAGACTTTGAGACGGATTTCATAACTATTAATCCTTATATGGGAATGGACAGCGTAACCCCATATATCGATTACTTAAAAACAGGTGAAAAAGGTATATTCGTCCTATTGCGTACTTCTAATCCAGGGGCTAAAGATATAGAGTGTGTAGACCATGATGGAAAGCCTTTATACTTTCATGTAGGAGATCAGCTAAAGGAAATAGCCGACACACTGGTGGGTGAAAAAGGTTATTCATCACTAGGATTTGTCGTAGGAGCAACTCATGGTGAAGAAGCTAAAGAAATACGTCAAAGGTATGACAATATATTTTTCTTACTACCAGGATATGGTGCTCAAGGAGCTAAAGCTGAAGATATTAGGCAATATTTAGACGAGTTCAATGGAGGAGTTGTAAACTCATCTAGAGGCATCATAAAACACTATCAAAATTTTGAAGATGGGGAAGAAAAATTTGCCTATTATACACGTCAAGCAGTTCTAGATATGAGGAAGAGTATACGTGGTGAATAAAGCATACGAAACAGTTGAAGTTATCACTAACGAAAAAATTGCAAGCAATATTTACAAAATGGTAGTTAAAGGTAATTTTGTAGCTAAAGCTGGACAATTCTACATGGTGAAATGCTTTGAAGACAAAACTATGCTACCACGCCCAATTAGTATATGTGATGTAACAGATACAACTCTTACATTACTATATGCAGTGGTTGGAAAAGGCACAAAAATTATGGCTGAAAAAACCGTCGGAGAAACAGTTGAAGTACTGGGGCCACTAGGCAACGGGTTCAATATAGATTCTTCAAAAGTTGGGAAAAAAGTCGCACTTGTAGCTGGGGGAATAGGAATTGCTCCTATGCTGTACTTAGCTAAAGAAATAGACGCTGAAATTGATTTATACCTAGGGTTTAGAGACGAAACATACTTTGTTGACGAATTCAAACCATACGTAGATAACATTTATATAACAACAAATGACGGTAGCGTTGGACATAAAGGATTTGTAACAGAAATAATTAAGAAAAATTACTACGACAAAATATACTGTTGTGGACCTAATCCAATGATGAAATCAGTAAAAAATCTAGGTTTAAACATACCTATAGATCTATCTTTGGAAAGCAGAATGGCATGTGGCATAGGTGCCTGCTTAGCTTGTAGCTGCAGAGTCAAAGATCAAATGCGTAGAATATGTAAAGATGGACCAATATTTGAAGCTAGTGAAGTGGTGTTCTAATGCTAGAAGTTGATATTTGTGGAGTGAAGTTTAAAAACCCTGTTATCGGAGCTTCCGGTACATTTGGATTCGGTAGAGAATTTGCTGAATATATGGATTTGAACCGCATTGGTGGAATATCTACTAAAGGTTTAACTTATGGCGGAAGAGACGGTAATACTGGTATTCGTATATGGGAAACCCCCTCAGGAATAATGAACAGCATAGGTTTGCAAAATCCGTCGGTCCCTACTTTTATAGAAGAAGAATTACCGTATATGGAAAAACTGGATACTCAAATATTAGCTAATATTGGTGGTTCTCAAATAGAAGATTACGTGAAATCTATTGACCTTATAGATAAAACTAATATTAAGATAATTGAGCTTAATATTTCTTGCCCTAATGTTAAAGAGGGGGGAATGGCTTTTGGTATAAAATGCGATTCAGCTTACCAAATTATCAAAGAAGTTAGAGCTCATACTGATAAAGTTTTGATGGTAAAGTTATCTCCAAATGCTGAAAGTATAAAAGATATGGCCCTTACTTGTGTTGAAGCAGGTGCTGATTGCTTATCTTTAGTAAATACTTTCAATGCTCTAGCAATAGATATTCATCAACGCAAAGCAGTCTTTGACAATATAACAGCCGGACTATCAGGTGCAGCCATAAAACCAATAGCCTTACGCATGGTAAGAGATGTTTACTCCGTTGTAGATGTGCCTATTGTAGGTATGGGCGGAATTATGGATTACAAAGATGCGATAGAGTTCATTATGGCAGGATCTACTGCAATTCAAGTAGGCACAGCTAACTTTATAAACCCAACAGTAATGATAGACATTATTGAAGGAATGGAAAGCTTTTGTGAAAAAGAAGGCATAAAAAATCTAAAAGAAATAACTGGAATAATATAACTAATTTATGGATTAGTTTTTGTAAAAGAAAATGAAAAGGCGGGGAAAATGAGTGACTTGGTGTTAGAAATATTAAAAGAAAGACAAGCTTTACTAGAGGGGCATTTCTTACTTTCATCAGGCAAACACAGCAACCGATACGTTCAGTGTGCAAAGCTTTTGATGTATCCAGACAGTGCAGAGAAAATATGCTCAGTTATCGAAGAAAAGCTAGAAAATAAAGGTATTACAGTAGATGCTGTTGTAGGTCCGGCAATGGGTGGAATTGTTGTAGCTTACGAACTTGGACGAGCATTAGGTGTGCGTGCAATGTTTACTGAGCGTGAAAACGATGAGATGACTTTGCGTCGTGGATTTTTTATAAAACCTGGTGAAAAAGTGCTTATTGTTGAAGACGTTGTAACTACTGGAAAGTCTTCTTTGGAAACTATCAAAGTTTTGGAAGAACTGGGGGCTGAAGTTGTAGGTATTGCTTCAATTATTGACCGTACAAATGGCAAAGCTGATATGGAATATGACTTGACATCTGCTGTTGCTTTGGAAGTTGATGCGTATGATAATGCTGAATGTCCTTTATGTGCAGAGGGTGAACTAGAAGTAGTAAAGCCTGGTAGTAGGAAGAAATTCTAGGTTTTATACGGTTTGACTTTCTAAAAGCTGATATGTTGCAGAATATAGAGAATATCTTGTAAATAGTGTTGGAATGGTGTTGGTTTGAAGCATTGTTTCAGCACTATTTTACTTTTAAACTTTTGGTGATTACTTGTAAATAACTATAAGTAGTGTTTGTTTTGTATACCGTAAAATGTTCATGCACATTGGAATAAAAGTATACATTCTTTATTCACTAAGATAATAAAGCAGATATAAAAGAGTTATAAAAATAAAAACTTCACGTAAGTATATAACAAAATGTATTGAAAGTATCTCACATAAACACAACGTAACTTTAAATATATGTATTTGATAAAGCTAGAATATAAATAGTATAATTTTCAAGGTTTCTTAAGATAAATAATATAAAAATTGTTACTAAACAGACTCACTTGTATGCAAAGTTTTTAAGGGAAAAATGATACAGACTAACGGACTAACTATACGCATAGGGGCACGAGTACTAATGCAAGATGTGTCACTAAAAGTTGATAAAGGCATGAAAATTGGTCTCATCGGTAGAAATGGAGCTGGTAAGACAACACTTATGCGTCTGTTAGCTGGTGATACCTCTAATCTCGAAAATATAGAACACGATGGGCAAATTTCAAGTAGCACTCCCATAGGATATTTACCTCAAGATCCAGCACACGCTGACCCAAATATGAAAGCCATAGATAGAGTCCTCAGCGTAAGAGGCATAGATGTTTTGCTGGAGAAAATTCAAAAAGCTGAATATCAAATGTCCACTCTTGAAGGGGTAAAACAGCAAAAAGCTATGGAAAAGTATATCCGTTTAGACCATGAATTCACTATGAATGGGGGATATGCGGCTAAGAGTCAAGCTTACAGTATATGCTCAAATCTCGGTTTGAATGAAGCAACTGTTGAACAACCTTTGGGAACTTTATCAGGTGGGCAACGTCGCAGAGTTGAGCTTGCACGTATTTTATTTTCAGAGTCGAATATATTGCTATTGGACGAACCTACTAACCATTTAGATCATGATTCCATTTTATGGCTTCGAGACTACTTGAAAACTTATAGTGGTGGATGTGTCATTATTTCTCACGATATAAATCTAATTGAAGAAGTCGTAAATCAAGTGTATTTCTTAGATGCTACTAGACAAACTATAGACTTTTATAACATGGGGTATAAAGCTTATATTAAGCAAAGAGAAGATGATGTTAAGCGTAGGCGTAAGCAAGCCCAAAACATACGTAAAAAGGCTGATGTATTACTAGCTCAAGGTGAAAAAATGAGGGCAAAAGCCACTAAAGCAGTTGCTGCTCAACAGATGATTCGCAGAGCTGAAGAAATGCTAGCCAGCTTACCTCAAGAAGAAAAGCAAGAAAAAGTTGCGCGCTTACGTTTTCCTACACCTCTGCCATGTGGAAAAACTCCAATCTCTGTTTCAGAACTTACCAAAACTTATGGGAGTTTAGAAATATTTATTGATGTTAACCTTGCTATAGATAAAGGCTCAAAAGTTGTAGTTTTAGGACTAAATGGTGCTGGTAAAACAACTCTACTTAAGCTTATAGCAGGTATTGAAGAACCGACTTGGGGAAAAGTTCAGCTAGGGCATGGTGTAAAAATAGGATACTATGCACAGGAACACGATACTTTAGATTTTAATTTGACTGTGTACGAGAATCTTGAAAAAGAAGCCGTAGATATGGATGAAACTAAAATACGTAATATTTTAGGGCAGTTCTTATTTACTGGTGAAGATGTTTATAAAAAGGTATCAGTTTTATCAGGTGGTGAAAAAACTCGTTTAGCACTAGCTACCTTAGTTACCTCAGGAGCCAATGTGCTATTACTCGATGAGCCTACTAATAACTTAGATCCAGCAAGCAGGGAAGAAGTTTTGTATTCTTTGGCTAACTATGAAGGAGCAGTTGTACTAGTTACTCACGATCCTGAGGCAGTTTTAGCTTTGAACCCTGAAAGAGTTTTGCTGTTACCTGACGGTGATGAAGATTTGTGGAATGATGAGTATATGGATTTAGTTTCTTTAACTTAAATATTTGTATTAATACATTACTTATTTTTATAAATATTACGAAAGGTTACACATAAGTTTATCTATTTGCCCTTGTGTTGTGTAATGCTTTGAAAACTGTGTTGAAATAAACTCTATATGAAACTGATACTTAATAGTGATATACAAGGATAAATATGTAACTCGCGAACTGACAACTTGTAGCAGTGAATAGTAAGTATTCTGGATAAAAGCAATATTATTTTTCCTAAGACTACCAAATTTTTATAACTCTAGTATTATGTAATCATGCTTTCTAAAGGAACATTGGATAAAATTTGTAGCGCAAGAGGGTGTAATGGTAAGGGACTATATGCCATTGTATGGTCTAACCCAAATATACACACTGATAGAACAAAAACTTGGCTTGCTTGTGAAGAACATAAAGATTTTTTGACTGAGTATATTGCTTTGCGTTCTTTCCCATATGAAGTTAAAACAATTGATGAACTATAGATATAGATGATTAATTAATAAGATAGTATTATGAATAGGTAAAACTTATTACCTAGTAAATAAATTTAGACACAACTCTAAGGGTAACTATGAGTATTTTAGAAGCCATCATATTCGGTATAGTTCAGGGATTGACAGAGTTTCTTCCTATTTCTTCATCAGCACATTTACGCATAACAAGTGAACTATTAGGAATGAAAGATCCGGGAGCTGGCTTTACTGCTATTATACAAATCGGCACTGAACTAGCTGTACTAATTTACTTTTTCAAAGATATTGTACGTATCATAAAAAAATGGTGTCTAAGTTTTATAAAAACATCAGGAATCAAAAACAATGACACCGATGTTAGATTAGGATGGATGATAATAGTAGGCTCAATACCTATTGTTATTTTAGGTCTACTTTTACAAGACTGGATTGAGACAACTTTTAGGAACTTGTGGATAACTGTACTGACTTTATTCCTGTTCGCTATATTCCTAGGATTGGCTGATAAATATGGCAAAAAGCTTTATCGCATAGAAAACCTATCGTGGGCAAATGCTATAGTTTTTGGTTTCGCTCAAGCTTTAGCTCTAATCCCTGGGGTATCTAGATCTGGCGGTACTATTACTGCTGGTCGTCTAATGGGATACCGCAGAGAAGATGCTGCTAAGTACTCTTTCTTATTAGCAATGCCAGCAATATTTGGTTCAGGATTTTATATTTTACTTAAAGCAGCTCTAAAGTCTAATTTACAAGTTGAAGTGTTGCCTTTAATAGTGGCAACTGTTGTTTCTTTCCTTGTAGGTTATGCGGTTATAGTTTTCTTTATGAGATTAATAAGTACTAAGACATTTATGCCTTTTGTTATTTATCGCATTGGTTTAGCTGGTGTGGTTACGGTTTTATTAATGACAAAAGTCTTACTTCCAGTGTAGTATTTTCTAAGTTTATCTGACTGAAAACAAAAGGAATATAAGACATATTCTCCATTTATACGTCTATTGTTTATATTTATCTGTTGCATAGATATATAACCTATAAGCTTGAAAATGGTATATTAGTAGTTCAAATACTACTCGTTACAACATAAGTAAATAGCAATAATAATTAGGATAAATAAATGAGTTATAAGAATCCGCAAGCTTTTCTAGTAGACATGGATGGAACTATGGTTGACAGTGAAAAGTTTTGGGTCAAATCAGAAGCTGAAGTGGTAAGTAGATATGGCAAAGTTATGCCTGAAGAATTAAGCTTAAAACTTATAGGAACGTCAGCCAAACAACTAGGCAAAACAATAGTTGAATACTTAGATATAGATGTTGATTCCGATAGAATTACTGAGGAAATAATTGAGTGTGTTGAAAACAAAATGTTAAGTGAGTCTTTAGAGTGGAGACCAGGAGCTAAAGAGTTACTAATTTATGCTAATAAAAATGAAATTCCTATAGTTCTAGTTACTTCTTCACATTCAAGACTTGCTAAAATATTTGTTGAAAAAGCAAAAAAAATTGACGGAAAAGGCTTTAATTTTTATATAGCTGGAGATCACGTACAGTATCCAAAGCCAAATCCACAGCCTTATGAAATTGCTGCTGAAAAATTGGGAGTAGATATTTCTCAGTGTATTATTCTTGAAGACTCTAATTCTGGTATTAAAGCAGGTGCTTCTTCAGGCGGTAGAACAGTAGCCATACCATTTATGGGTAAGCTTGAACATATAGAAAATATTTCTTGGGTAAAAAGTATTAAAGATTTAACTCCTGAACGTATTGATATAATTCTCTCAGGTGAAAATATTGATTTACTTTCTTAAAACTCATAATAGTTATTAGTGGGAAGTAAGTTTTACTTAATAGGTAAGGTAATAAAAAGTAAGGGTGTAAAGTGTCAGATATTTCCTCTAAAAGTGATAACACTACTTCAACGGATAAAGACTATGCAAACGAAATAAATGTTCCTAATACATGCCAAACCTTACCTTTAGGACAAGCCAGACGAAACGGTCCTTTTAAATACGGAGAACGCGTACAACTTACTGACTATAAAGGGCGTATGTACACTTTTCAGCTCATAGAAAAAGGCCATTTTACTTGTAGTCGAGGCACCATAAAACATCACCAAATTGAAGGCAGAGAAGAAGGAAGTGTAATAACTTCCATAGAAGGTAAAGATTTCTTAGCATTACGCCCTCAGCTTTGTGACTATGTGCTTTCTATGCCAAGAGGTGCAACTATTGTTTACCCTAAAGATGCGGCAATGATTATACAAATGGGAGATATATTCCCTGGAGCTAAAGTTCTAGAAGCTGGTGTTGGATCAGGTGGCCTATCAATATCTTTGCTAAGCGCTATAGGTGAAAACGGGAAGCTTATTTCATTTGAAAGGCGTGAGGAGTTCGCTAAAATTGCTGAAGCCAATGTGGATTTGTGGTTTGGAGCAAGACATAAAGCTTGGGAAGTAATAGTTGGTGATTTTGCAAGTAGCGTGTATGAAAAAGTACCTGCACACAGTTTTGATAGGGTAGTTTTGGATATGCTTGACCCTTGGGAAAACTTAGAAGCTGTACACTATGCTTTGCGTCCAGGTGGTACTTTTATTAGTTATGTTGCAACAGCATCACAAATGTCACGACTTGATGAAGCTATGAAAGAAAGCGGATTGTTTACTAAAATTTATCCTTTTGAAACTTTTGTTCGTCCTTGGCATTTAGATGGCTTGGCAGTGCGTCCAGAGCATTCCATGATAGGGCATACAGGTTTTATTATTACTGCTAGAACATTAGCTGTAGAAAATGAAGATTTTACTTTGTCTCGTCGTCCAGCTAACGCTAGTATCAATAAAGGATCTCAATGGGATGAGGTTAAAGATTGGGATAATGGTCAGATAGATAAAAGAACAATATCAGATAAAAAAATAAGAAAAGTCATCCGTGATTTAGACCATAAAACTAGTAAGTTAGATACATAAAAGTTTGTTTTAAACTTTAAATTAGTGGTTTATTTGAATAATTTTTTGTATGATAATCGTTACCAATAATAATTTATGTGAGGTAAAAAGTTGACGTATAACAAGCATTCTAGACCTAGGAAAAAGAAAAAATTTAGCTTTTTGTCTAAAATTTTAGTGTCTTTTTTTGCTTTGTTCATATCAGTATTTATAGCCATACAATTTTTTATTCCTCAAGAAACTGTCAGTGAAACTGCTGTTTTATGTCAACATTTAAAGAAAAATATAACTGTTTCAGGAAACTTGGGCACAGTTCCTGTAATTGAGATAAAAGATCCCATACTAGCAACTAATAATTGCACTGAGAAGCTTATTACTTCGAACGGAAAAGTATTAAAAGAAAACGACCCAGTTTTACTAGCGATTACTGTATTTGATAGTAAAACTGGAGATAAACTAACAGGTGATAATCCTAAAATTGTTTCAGGTAAACTGACTTCTGAAATTGTTGAATCACATGTGTATGAATCTTTGTTAAAGACACGTGTCGGTGAGCGTATAGCTACTTATCTTCCAGTTACTAAGAATGACAGATTGGCTGGTGAAGTTTCTATTATAGATGTTTTACCATTACGTGTACTTACCAATAGTGATATAAAAGCTAAGAATTTTAAACCTGAAAATACTACTTTTACTAAGGATAAGAAAACTGGGGAAGACCTTCCAGTGGACGTAAAGTTTGAAAATGGTAAGCCTAGTTTTGGTGAGCAGAAATTTAGTCCTGAAAAATCTGCAGCTTATATCCTAATTAAGGGCGAAGGTAAACAAATATCTAAGAATTCTTCACCTATTACGCACTATTTAGCTAAGGATTTACAGACTGGTAAAATAGTAGATACAACTTATGAGACTGGGGTAGCTAGAAAGATAGATTTTAAACATAGCTACGAAGTTATTGCTCAGCTATTAGCTGACGAGCCTGTTGGTTCTAGGGTATTATTGTATTTAACTGGCGAAGACACAGACGGTAAAGCTTCAATAGCTATCGTAGTTGATATTCTAGCTTTAGAAAAATAATATTCATATGATTGGGGTATTTATGTACTATATACCTAGTCCTCCTAGCTGGAGTTCCGTAATAGAAATAGGGCCGTTTTCTATTCATGTTTATGCTTTGGCTATTTTATTCGGTATAGCTCTAGCGGTTTACTTTGGAGATAAACGATTTTATTTACGAGGTGGGGAAAAAGGTACTGTATTAGATACTGCAATCTGGATTGTTCCTATTAGCGTTATAGGGGCTAGACTTTATCACTGTATTTCTAATTGGAACCAATATTTTCCTCCAAATGGGGATTTCTTTTCCATTTTCCGTATATGGGAAGGCGGATTAGCTATTATCGGTGGTGTTTCTTTTGGTGCATTAAGTGCTTATATATTTTTGAAGTATTTCAGAAATGTACGTTTAGGACCTTTTGCTGATTCAATAGCTCCATATATAGCTTTAGCTCAAGTTTTTGGTCGCATAGGTAACTATTTTAATCAAGAGCTATTTGGATTACCTACAACTTTGCCTTGGGGATTAAAAGTAGATTCTGCGCATACTCCATCTGAATACCCTTACGGTACGTTATTTCATCCTACATTTTTATACGAACAGATTTTAAACCTTATTGCTTTTAGCGTTTTACTATTTATTGATAAAAAGAAACAGTTACGCTCAGGACAACTATTCTGTTTGTACATGATTTTTTACGGTTGCATTAGATTTGTTCTAGAATTTATCAGGATTGACAAAGCGTATGTGCTCTTAGGTATACGTTTTAATGGTTGGGCAGCACTAATAGTAGTAATAGTTGGTATAGTTGCATACATTTATTGTGGACGTAGAGCAAAGACTACATTTTATTCTAAAGAGGAACAGTCTGCTTTTATTCTCTATGATGAAAAGAATAGGGAAAGTCTGATTGATGTGGCTAGTGTAACTAATATTCATAAAAATGACTCTAAAGATTAAGAATCGCCTTTGTAATTTTTCTTTGTGTGTATTTATTGTTACTTACAAGATTTGCTTTGTATAAAGTGAATGAGAATATTTGCTTTATACCTTAATAAAAATTTATACGTATACTTGAGGGGATATGGAAAAAATACAGTTACCAGAAGTAAATGCGGTAAAGGTAATTATTAAAGATTTTGATATAAAACAGACTCTTGAATGTGGACAAGTTTTTAGGTTTAAGAAAATAAACGATAATAATTATATTGTCTATAGTGGTGACAAAATGGTAGAAGTACTACAAGAAAAACTCACTTCTCATAATATTAATACTGCTTTAAATCTTACCAATATGAGTATAAGAGATTTAGAGAGTATGACAGATAATTCACTTGATATAAAAAATATAGTTTTAGTTAACTTTTACTGCAACAACGATGAATTTGAAAACTATTGGAAAAAATACTTTGATTTAGAAACTGACTATTCAAAGATAAAATCACGACTAAAGCAACATGGAAATGCACTTAGTAAAGCTATGGAATATGGCAGTGGAATAAGAATATTACGTCAAGAAAAATTTGAAACAATCATTAGTTTTATAGTAAGTGCCAATAATAATATTTCCCGTATACAAAAAATAATGTTTTCGATTTGTGAAAAATATGGGCAAAAAATGTGTTCTAAAACAGGGATGCATTATTATTCTTTTCCAACGCCAAAAGACCTAGCTAGTGCTCTTCCTGAAAAAATGCGAGCAGAATGTAATGTCGGGTATAGAGATAAATATATAGTTCAAACAGCAAAGCTAATACATAATAAACAAATTGATATAGAAAATATGGCAAGCCTAGACACTGATGAACTTGTAAAAGAATTACAGAAACTATCAGGTATAGGACAAAAGGTAGCTGATTGTATAGCTTTATTTGCTTATGGAAGAGGAGAGGTTTACCCAGTAGATGTATGGAGTAAACGAGTATTTGAAAAATTATATGTAGGTCATGAACTACCTAAAAAGCAAGTACATAAAAGAGTGCATAAAGTATTCGGTAAGTATGCTGGTTATGCACAGCAGTACCTGTTTTATTACGGAAGAGAAAATTTTTAAAATATATTGGCTAATCTGTAAAATAACCTCAAAAAGATACTACTTATCATACTTTTAAGATATAATTACTTCCCAATGGCTATGATCCTGCCTTTGTATAAGGGTATCACAGGGGAGCATTCGGAAGAACGATATAGAAATATATTTACTAGAACCGAACGGGTAAGCCCGAAATAGCTGTAACGAGAGGTGTTTACGTAACACAAGCGGGGTGGTACCGCGGCATATAAGTCGTCCTCGTATTTATTCAAAAACCTAGAATATACGAATGGACAGAAATGACTGAAGCAAATAACTTTTATCCTTTGCATAGAGATGAATTAGTTTCTTCACCATCTTTACCTGAATTAGAAGAAAAAACTTTAAAATATTGGAAAGAAAATCGTATTTTTTATAAATCAGTTGAAAATAGAGATGCTGGTGAAAAAGGTAATAATGAATTCGTATTCTATGATGGTCCTCCATTTGCTAACGGTTTGCCTCACTATGGTCACTTACTAACAGGATACGCAAAAGATACAGTTGGTCGCTACCAAACACAATTAGGTCATCGTGTTGAACGCCGTTTCGGATGGGATACACATGGGTTACCAGCTGAACTAGAGGCAGAACGTATTTTAGGTATTGAAGATAAAAGCCAAATTGAAGAAATGGGTATTGATAAATTCAACGATGCATGTAGATCTTCAGTTTTAAAATACACCAAAGAATGGGAAGAATACGTTACAAGACAAGCTCGTTGGGTAGACTTTGAAAACGATTATAAGACCCTTGATGTAAAATACATGGAATCAGTCATTTGGGCTTTCAAAACTTTATATGATAAAGGTTTAGCATACGAAGGACACAGAGTACTTCCATATTGCTGGAACGATCAAACACCACTTTCTAACCACGAACTACGTATGGACGATGATGTATATCAAGATCGTCAAGATCAAACTGTCACAGTTGGTCTAAAGTTAGAAGATGGCTCTTACGCACTAATATGGACAACAACACCTTGGACTTTGCCTTCAAACTTAGCAATTGCTGTTGGAATAGAAATAGATTACGTAACTGTTCAGCCACAAGAAGGAGTTTTGGCTGGAGAAAAAGTAATCATCGCTAAAGACTTGCTAGGTGCTTATACTAAAGAACTCGGTGAAGAAGTAGAAATCATTGATACCTACAAAGGTAGCGAACTAGTAGGCAAAGCTTACTATCCAATCTATGATTACTTTGTTGGACGAGACAAGAACGAAGCACCGGGTGAAAAAGCTTGGCATATAATAGCTGGTGACTTTGTTACCACTGATAGTGGTACTGGTCTAGTTCACTTAGCACCTGCTTTTGGTGAAGACGATATGAATGCTTGTAATGCTGAGGGTATTTTGCCTGTAGTTCCTGTTGATGAAGCTGGTAAGTTTACTGCTGAAGTTTCAGACTATGAAGGTATGCAAATTTTTGATGCTAATAGACATATTTTGCATGATTTACGTGAAGTTGCTGGTCCTATTGCTTCTCGCCCAGAAAATGAACGAGCAGTGTTAGTAAAACAAGCTTCATATAAGCACTCATACCCACATTGTTGGCGTTGCCGTCAACCTCTAATTTATCGTGCAGTATCATCATGGTTCGTTGCAGTAACTAAGTTCCGTGATCGCATGGTAGAGCTAAATCAGACAATAAACTGGGTGCCTGATCACATTAAAGACGGACAGTTCGGTAAATGGTTAGCAAATGCTCGTGACTGGTCAATTTCACGTAACCGTTACTGGGGTTCACCAATTCCTGTTTGGAAGAGCGACGATCCACAGTATCCACGCGTAGATGTATATGGTTCTATTGCAGATTTGGAGAAGGACTTCGGAGTAGAAGTAAAAGATTTACACAGACCATTTATTGATACTTTAGTGCGTCCTAACCCAGATGATCCAACTGGAAAATCTATGATGAGACGTATTCCAGATGTGCTTGACTGTTGGTTTGAATCTGGTTCTATGCCGTATGCACAGGTACATTATCCTTTTGAAAACCGTGAATGGTTTGACAACCACTATCCTGGAGATTTTATTGTCGAATACATTGGTCAAACTCGTGGCTGGTTCTACACGCTACACATTCTAGCTACCGCACTATTTGATAGGGCTGCTTTTAGAAATTGTGTCTCACACGGTATTGTGCTTGGATCTGATGGTCGTAAGATGTCTAAGTCTTTACGTAACTATCCAGATGTGAATGAGGTATTTGACCGTGATGGTTCAGATGCTATGCGTTGGTTCTTGTTATCATCACCAATTTTGCGTGGAGGTAACTTGATAGTTACTGAAGAAGGTATTCGTGAAACTGTACGTCAAGTTCTATTACCTTTGTGGAATACATGGTATTTCTTTGCATTGTATGCTAAAACTTGCGATGGAGGAAAAGGTTATCTAGCTAAGTCTATAAACTTGGAAGATAAGACAGAAATTGACTCTTTATTTGTCATGGATAAATATGTTTTGGCTTGTTTGAAACAGTTATCAGAAGAAGTAAAGAGATGCATGGACCAATACGATATTTCCAACGCTTGTAACCTAATCCGTGACTATCTAGATATGCTTTCAAATTGGTATGTTCGTACAGCACGTCAAAGATTCTGGGACGAAGATAAGAAAGCCTTTGACACTCTTTACACAGTGCTAGAAAACTTATGTAGAATAATGGCTCCATTGTGTCCACTACTATGTGAAGAAGTTTGGAGAGGCTTGACTAACGGGCAGTCAGTACACCTACAAGATTATCCTACATACAGCGAAGCTGTAGAAAATGATGAGCTTGTAAAGGCTATGAATGAAGTCCGTGATGTTGTATCTTCAACTCACTCCTTGCGTAAAGAAAATAAGTTGCGTGTACGTCAGCCATTGCGTAACCTAACAGTTGTATCAGTACAACCTCAGCTACTTGAACCATTTACTAAACTTATTGCTTCAGAAGTAAATGTTAAGGGAATTGAGTTAAAGCTTGCTGAAAACTCGGGATTTGAGTTACTTGAAGAATTGGCTGTTTTACCACGTGAGCTAGATCCTGCTATGCGTAAACTAACAGCACAGCTATTCAAGGCAGCTAACGATAAGAGCCAGTGGGAAAAGCAAGGCGACAACATTGTATTCTCAAATATTGAATTTGAAGGTAGCAAAGTCAGTCTATCTCCAAATCAGTATGAGCTTACACGTGTAGTTTCTGCCCCTGAAGGAAAAGTTGCAACTATCTTGAACTCAGGAACATTCATTGTATTAGATACAACTTTAGATGCCCAGCTTGAAGCTGAAGGATACGCTAGAGATCTAATTCGTGAAATTCAAGACACTCGTAAAGCTATAGGACTAGAAGTATCTGACCGTATAAAGTTGAAACTACAAGTACCAGCTGACAAATACGAAGGTGTTCTTGATAATAAAGAAATGGTTTGCAATGAAACTTTGACAGTTGAATGTGAAATTGTTTCTGCTGACATTGAAAAAAATAATATTGAAATTGTGAGGGTTGATAAGTGAACAAAAAAGATTTAACGCTTGAAGTACAGAGAATTTTTGCTGAAATAATGCAAAGAGCTCCTGAACATAAAATCCAACCAACTCTAGAGCGCGTCCAATACGCATTATCTATTTTGGGGGATCCGCAGTTATCTTATCCTGTGGTGCACGTTACAGGAACTAACGGTAAAACTTCTACTTCACGTATGATCGACTCCTTGATTTCGTCCTTAGGGATTAAAACAGGGCGTTTCACTTCTCCTCACTTATATCGTCCGAATGAAAGAATTAGTGTCGCTGGTGAACCTATTTCTGATGAAGTTTTCATTGAAGCTTATAAAGATATTGTTTCACATATAGATATGACAGATAAAAGGTCCTTGGAAAAACAAGGGCCTAGAATGTCTTTCTTTGAACTCTTAGTGGTTATGGCATACTCTTATTTCGCATATGCACCGGTAGATGCTGCAATTATGGAAATAGGTGTGGGCGGTTTATGGGATGCTACAAATGTTGTAGATTCCAAAGTTGCAGTCATAACTCCTATATCTTTAGACCATACTCAGTGGCTGGGAACAACAATTGAAGAGATAGCTGAGCAAAAGGCTGGAATAATAAAGCCTGGACAGATTGTTATTGTAGGAACACAACCTGAAGAAGCAAAGGCTGTTATAAAAGCTAAGGCTGAAGAAGTTGGAGCTGTAGCATATTTCTTCAACCAAGATATGCACGTTTTGGACAGGGTAGTAGTTCCTGGTGGACAAATTTTAAGACTACAGACTCCACAATTTGTATATGAGGATGTATTTTTACCTTTGCATGGTGAATATCAAAGTGAGAATGCTGTACTAGCTCTTAGCGCTGTTGAAGCATTCTGTGGAGGTAGAGCAATTGATGGAGCAAATGTAAAGGTAGCTTTTGATACAGTTTCTTCTCCGGGACGTCTTGAAGTTGTTAGGACTTCTCCTATAGTAATTGTTGACGCTGCTCATAATCCTGACGGCAGTAGAGTTTTAGCAAAAGCTCTTGAGGAGGTTTTGCCTGATGCGAGTATTACTGGCATTTTCTCAGCAATGGGAGACAAAGATGTAGATGGTATCTTGTCTGAAATGGAAGCAGCACTAGAGCATCTTGTGCTAGTGCAAATGCCAGGCGAGAGAGCTATGGATATAGATGAGCTAAAACAAATTGCTGATGGAATTTTTGGTGCTGATAGAGTTCACATTGCACGAAACTTGCATGATGCCGTTGATATTGCTACAACACTTAGTGATGAAAACAGTGAATTTATGGCAAATAGTGCAGTTTTGAGCTTCGGATCTGTAGTTTTAGCAGGAGCAATTAGACAATTATTTGCTGAATAATTTTTGTAAACTACCACACATTTATGAATGTTAATCGATAAATGCAACAAGTTTTGCTATAAATGTTTTATACTTGTGTGGTAGTTTTGCATTTTAAAACGAAAATTTGCAATGAAAATGTAAGGTTTATTTGATATGGATAGTGATAGTAAGTCTTTTTCTTTAAAGCATAAAGTAGTTGCTTGGGCAGTACATGCTTTTACAATGAGTGGTGTTGTTTGGGCATTGTTAGCGTTTTTAAGTCTTTACAAACACGACGTAAAAATGATGTTTTTTTGGTTACTTATAGCTTTAATAGTTGACGGTGTTGATGGTTCAATGGCTCGTCATGCGAAAGTAAAAGAAGTTGTGCCTTGGTTTGATGGAACAGCTTTAGATTTAATAGTCGATTATTTGACTTACGTATTCGTTCCAGCTTTATTTATGTATTTACTATTGCCTGTACCATCACAGATGTGGGGTATGGTAGTTATGATTATTGTTTGCATTTCATCTATGTTTTGTTTCTGTAATACTAAGATGAAATCAAACGACTACTACTTTGTTGGTTTTCCAGCTGTTTGGAATATTGTCGCTTTAGTGTTCTACATTATGCAAACTTCTGGCTGGACAAATGTTATAGTTACGATTATTCTCGCTGTTTTGCATTTGAGTACTATTAAATTCTTGCATCCTTTTAGAGTTAAAACTTTACGCCTAGTAAATATAAGTATGGTAATTATTTGGTGTGCAACATCTGTAATTTTAGTTTATCTTCACCCTCTATCATCTTTACCAGCTCTAATAATTTGGTATATAAGTGGAATGTGGATAGTTGGAATTGGTATTTGGAGAACTATTTCCTATAAAGTTAGCGAAAACTAATATATGAAGTTTTACTATATTTTCCTTAAAAACTTTGAATAAGTTAGTTGCTTCTATATTTATTCTTACCTTTTATGTAAAATTTTTGTGTAATTATTTGAAAGGAATTTAAAATGTTAGTTGATGTTGCTAAGGAACATTCACTTATTCTAGTAAAGCCAGATGGTTATGAACGCGGTTTGACTGGTGAGGTTTTGCGACGTATTGAAGCTAAAGGTTACAAACTAGTTGGTTTGAAAGTTTTGGTTGCTTCTGAAGAGCTTCTAGGTGCTCACTATGCTGAACACCGTGAAAAACCATTCTACGGTAGCCTAGTTGGTTATATGTCATCAGGTCCAGTTGTTGCTATTGCTGTTGAAGGTGACCGCGTTATTGAAGGTATGCGTAGCCTAATGGGTGCAACTAACCCTACAACTGCTGCTCCTGGAACTATCCGTGGTGATCTAGGTCGTGACTGGGGAACTGGTAACATGGAAAACATTGTTCATGGTTCTGACTCACCTGAATCAGCTAAGCGTGAACTTGGCTTGTGGTTCCCAGAACTAGGTTTATAATATATAAAATACTTTATTGCCCTAGCTTTGTTTGCTGGGGCAATTTTGTTTATCTGTCGAAATAATTTATGATGTTTCGACAAGAGTGCTTGTATGTAAGAAAAGATAAATTTATATAAAGGTTTTTGATAAAAGATATTTTCAGCAATACGAAACTTAAATACTTTATAGGCAAAATAATAAAATTCGTATATCATGGTCATATATGTGAATTTTTACCTTCGAAATAGATAGTTTTGGATGTGATAGGGTAATGAGTAGTGACAAGTATTTACATTTTGAAAACGATTATGTAGAAGGTGCTCATCCTAAAGTGTTGCAATCTTTGATTGACACTAACGAATTATCTCTATCAGGTTATGCTACTGATGAGTATACGAAATTGGCAAGTGATAAAATCAAATCGGCTTGTAATAGACAAAATGCTGATATTTGGTTTTTAGTAGGTGGCACACAAACAAATGCTTTAGTTATTGATGCTATGCTTAAACCTTTTGAAGGTGTAATTTCTGCTGATACTGGTCATATTGCTACTCATGAAGCTGGTGCAATCGAATTTACTGGGCATAAAGTTATTACTATTTCTGGAGTAAACGGTAAGCTTATTGCTGATGATGTTGATAGTTACATAACTAATTTTTACGCTAATCCTGCTTATGAACATACAGTACCTCCAGGTATGGTTTATATCTCATTATCTACTGAATACGGCACTGTGTATTCAAAGGCTGAATTGGAAGCTTTATCTAATGTTTGTCGTAAGCACGACTTAATTTTCTTTATTGACGGTGCTCGTATTGGTTATGCTTTGGCAAGTAATGAATGTGATTTAGATTTACCTACCGTTGCTGCTAACTGTGATGTATTTTATATCGGTGGTACTAAAATAGGTGCTTTGTGTGGTGAGGCTGTTGTATTTACAAATGCTAATATGCCAAAGAACTTTAGAACTATAGTTAAGCAGCATGGGGCTTTAGTTGCTAAGGGACGCTTGTTGTCTGTACAATTTTGCACTTTATTTAGCGATAATTTGTATTTTGAAATAAGTAAACATGCCGTAGATATGGCAATGCGTATGAAAGAGATATTAATTTCAAAAGGATATGAGTTTTTTATTGACTCTCCAACCAATTTACAGTTCATAGTTCTTGATCAGGATAAAACACAAAAGCTTTCTGAAAAGCTAAAGTTTACTTTTTCAGGTAAGACTGCTGATGGAAAGAATATTATACGTTTAGCTACTAGTTGGTATACCCGTATAGAAGATATTGAAAAACTAAAAGATATTTTATAACTAGTTATTGAATTTTTTGCAAAGCACATACTATTTATAGTTGAGATGTATTTTAGCGTTTTGACGTATTTTTGTTTTGCTCTTTATTCGGCAGTTTTATAAGGTATAAGCCTATATGTTTTGCTAGATGGCAGTTTTATACTAGTTTTTGAGTATATACAGTTATAAGCTTTGGAAGCTTACTATGAAACTAGCCCCTTCACCTATTTGGCTTTGAACTTTTATATCAGCACTATGCATTTCAACAATTTTTTTCACAAGCGATAGTCCTAGACCGTTGCCAGAATTTTGCTGTTTATTACGTGAATTATCTACTTGATAGAATCTATCCCAAATTAATTTTTGTGCATTTTCATCTAGTCCCACACCGTTGTCTTGCACTGCGAACTTTACTCGATTATTTGTTATAGATAAGCTTACTGCTATTTCATCTTTAGTGAATTTTATGGCATTACTCAATAAGTTATCTATTAATCTTTCTATCATTAACTGATTTGCTTCTACGAAAATACTATTCTCTACATTGATTTTTAGAGTTATATTTTCTTTGTCACAAATATATGTATAATCTTTTAATCGCATTTGTAAAGTTTGTGATAAATCTACTTTTTCGAAATTAAGTTTTTCATTTTCTTCAATTTTTGATAGTTCCATTATTTGATTAATAAGCGTAGTCATGCGCTTAGATTGGTTCATAATTGATGTGAATGATTCTTTTGCCTCTTCAATATTATCAGCATATTTTAATCCATATTCACTCTCAGATAGAATTACTGTTACAGGTGTGCGTAGTTCGTGTGAAACATCAATATTAAACTGCTTTTCATGTAAGAATGAACTTTCTAACGAATCGAGCATTTCATTGAAAGTACTAGCTAATTTATTTAACTCATCACCTTCATTTTGAGTTGGAATTCGTTTTGAGAAATCTTTTTGATCTTTTATTTCTAAGGCTGTAGCAGAAATTCGACTAACAGGTATAAAAGCGTACTTAATAATTTTATACCCTCCGTAAACGGTGAACAGTACTAGTAAAGGAGAGATAGTTAAGACGAGTATTAAGAAAAAAGAAATCTCTTTGGAAGAATGATAATCTGGGATAATACCACGTATCCATTTGTCCTCATTGTCAATCTGAACATCATAGTACAGGAAGTCTTTTCCTCTATGCTTATATTCTCTGACTTCGTTACTGCTTATCGGTAAGTTTGTAGCAAAGTCTGCAGGAAAAGTACCTTCTAGTAAATTGTTATCCTTATCATATACTGCGAAGAAAATTCCGTTGTCAAAGCCTTGGAATTTTTCTGGATTATTAGATACGGAAGTGACTGCTTGGACTATTTCTTGATGTAGGCTATTCCTAGCAAGGTTTTTTGCTACTTCTAGTGAGATTCCTATAAGTACGGCTATGAGTATGATCATAAATACTGTGTACCATAGAGTAACACGCATTATTATGGAAGTATTTTTAAAAGAACTAACTATTACATTTTTAATTTTTCTAGCATTTTTCACGTTAATAAATGCATTAGTTAGTTTCTTTAATGACATAGCCTAGCCCTCGTTTTGTATGTATTATTGTATTAGAATTATTGATATCTATTTTCTTTCTTATATTTTTTATAAGCACATCTATAACGTTTGACTCTGCTTCATTGTCATAATCCCACACGCTTTGTCGTATTTGTTCTCTTGAAACTATACGGTTTTTGTTTTGTAATAGGTATTCTAATACTTTATATTCTTTTGCAGTTAGATTTATTGCTACATTATTTCGCATAACAGTTTTGTTAGAAGTATCTACTATGAGGTCTTGTGTTGTTAATTTAGTAGTAGCATTGCCATATTTTCTGCGGATTAATGCGTTCAGACGGGCAAGTAGTTCGTCAAATTCAAAAGGTTTTACTAGGTAATCGTCTGCGCCCAAATTTAACCCGTTGATTTTGTCACTTAAACTATCACGTGCTGTTAGCATTATTATTGGTGTATTATTTTGAGATAGACGTATTTGGTCAACAGTTTTATATCCGTCAAGTTTGGGCATCATTACGTCCATGATTATTGCATCGTAAGAGGATGTTTTAATGTAGTGTAAGGCTTCTATACCATCGTAAGCGCTGTCTACAACGTAGTCTTTTTTCTGTAATAGTTTAGCAATTATTCGGTTTAAGTCTTTTTCGTCTTCTACTACTAATATTTTCATTTTGGTCCCAAAGTAAAATCTTATCAACTATTATATATGATTTGTCTATTTTTAATGCTCAAGTAAAGTAGGTTCAAACATTAGTGTTTTATGTTTGAACCTACTTAGGGGTATAAGAGAAGAATATTTATTTTTTATAGTTTAATGCTCTATGTTTTTTCGATATTTTTCCTTTCTACGTCTACGACTCTAGAGGCTTTAGGGGAATAAGTGTTATATATGAATAGTTTTACCAATCTTAGAATGAAAATTCTCACTAGTCTCAGTAAGCTAGTACGTAATCTTTTACCAGGTTTTTTCTTTTAGATTCTTTATACAATGACGTTTTCACTTCGTTTTTCTTTTTTCCAACTAATGCTGTCAGTATTGTTATCACTATCACTGTTATTGGTAACGTAACCTTTTTCTGGATTTTTTTACTCATTTTTACCTACTGATTTGATACTCTTTTAATATTATTCGTTTATAGTTTAGGAAAGCACTTATAACCTAGACTTACGATGAATAGTAATATTGAGGAATAAGGTGTTTCCCAGTTTTATAATGACGTCTTAGATAATTTTGTTGATTTTTATCAGCTATAAGATATTTTTTCATATTATTTTCAAGCTATAAAAGCAACAATTATTTGAAGTTTATCTATGTACTTTTGTTGCATTTATGTAAATGTTTTATATTTGCAACTTTACACTATATCAGTGTCGCTATCTGTTTCTTGTGATGTAGGCACTGGGGTTTGCTCTGCCCTATTTTCGTGATAAAAATGGCTTATTTCCTGCATAACTTGAGGAAGCGTTGTTCCTGAAGTTGCCATAGCTAAGTTTGTTCCACTAAATCCTAGTAAACTTATTCCAGCAATTGTTCCTATAATTGTTTTCTTTTTCTTTGTTAGCTTCGTCATTGTCATATCCTTTAGGTTCAATCTCTTATTCAACTATGGCTACTAAAAGTAGCCATAGTTTTATACACGAGGACAAGGAGAAATTCGTGTTTTATGAATAAGCGCGTACTACATATTTAAAGCTTAGCTTAGTAATTACTATCCCAGAGACACTATCAAAATTACTATATTTAGCGGTTTTCTGGATTTTTATTCTGTTCAGTATCGGAAGTCTTATTTTTTCCCTGCTCGTCTCCTTGATTCTGAGTATTTTCCTCTTTGCTACTAGAAGAAGGGGAAAGCTGATTTTTAGGAGCAGGTGCAGGCATATGATCATGGTGGTGTTTACCGCCTCTCATGCCTTTTTCTGGGTGGTGTCCCATTTCGTGATTCATCCGAATAGCGCTTCCTGAACGTTTAGCAGTTATTTTCCCAGTATTTGCGTTAATTTCAATTTGTTTTTCTAAATTGCCTTGTTTTACTATAATTTCATACACTGGAATATTTTTCTGTACAAGCTCTGTCTGTATTATTTGCCCATTGGTTACTTCTTTCAAAGCTATGCTCTCTGCTTTTTTCATGCTTATTTTTACGTTTTGTGTGACAACAGGCTTTCCTGGAAAAGAGTTATCCATATTTGCTATTGCAATGCTTGATCCTCCGATACCAAGTACTGCTAGAGCAGCAATCGCCCCAATTGCAACTTTTTGCTTTTTAGTAATTTTTTTCATTTTCTTTTCCCTTTATTTGATTTTTATTAGGATTATTTAGTTTAGGTAGTTATCTCTATTTGTTTAGATACTTACCTGTCTTTGGAATATTTTTTATTCCTTTGATTTTCTTGATGACTCAATATTATTTTTCTTAAATGAATTTAAGATGAATAAAAATAAAATTTGTAAAATTTATAAATTTAGCGATTATAAAACATATATTACTTTGTAGAGATAATGAGTTTAGAAAAATTTTGACCTATTGCAACCTGTGGTAGGGATGTCTTATCCTGTGAAAGGAAGAGTTTCTAGTAATAAACTATTAAGACTTTTATAAGAAATTGTTAACTTTTTATAGATACACTCAGTAAATAAATGATTCTTAAAAAATATATTAAAATATTAAGAAAATTCTGTTTACTACTTGTGTCGTAAATATAGTATAAAGATAATTAAAATAAGTTTTAAGTATGATATTTGACGTATCTATATCTTAAAAACTGTATAATATATATTGAAATCTTTTTATATTTGAGAGGTGTGTTATGAGCTCTGCAATTCCAGTTACAAAAGCTACTAGACATTCCATGATTACTCAAATTCTCTCAAATAGGCCAATTCGTTCGCAAAAAGAATTATGTGAAGCTTTGCGTGAAGAGGGCGTAGTTGCCACTCAAGCTACATTATCTAGAGACTTGCTTGAAATGCGTGCAACTAAGATTCGCAATATATCTGGTGAAAACGTTTATAGTATGCCTGAGGCAGTTCCACATATACATCAGCAAAGCTGGAATTTAGAAGAATCGCCTTCTTATAAACTCAAGCGTTGGTGTCAGGAACTACTGGTGGGTGGTGACATCGCTGGAAATATTTTAGTTTTAAGTACTCCTAATGGTGGTGCGAATTTGCTTGCAGGAGCAATTGATGCTGCTGTATTGGACGATGTTCTCGGATGTCTAGCAGGTGATAATACAGTTATTATGATCTGTAGAAGTGAAATAGTTGCTAATAAAGTTAGAGATTATTTGTTGAGGCTGGCTGAACCTGCAGTATAACTCCAACTTTCTAATTAGAATAATATAATTCAAAAGTTGTAGTATCTTTATTCCTTAATACTCTGTCTTTGGTATTGTGTGACTAGATTTTAATAAATATATTTAGATATCATATAGAGGTATATTTTAAAAACTGGAAGGTAATATTGTGACTGATCTCTTAGAAGAATTGAAATGGCGTGGACTAGTAGCCCAACACACAGATATTGATGAATTGTCTAAGCTTCTAAATGAGGGATCTATCACATTTTATTGTGGCTTTGACCCTACTGCTGCATCTTTACATCATGGGCATTTAGTACAGCTAGTTCTTATGAAACATCTTCAAAATGCTGGTCATAAACCTATAGCACTTGTTGGTGGTGGAACTGGTTTAATTGGTGACCCAAGAATGTCTGGTGAAAGAACTCTAAATCCATCAGAAATCGTTAGCCAATGGGCTGAAAAATTACGTGAGCAAATTGGTAAGTTTTTAAGCTTCGATGGCGATAATGCTGTACGTATGGTAAATAACTACGAGTGGATTAGCGAACTTTCAGCAATTAATTTGCTACGAGACCTAGGTAAGCATTTTAGACTAGGTACTATGCTGGCTAAAGATAACGTTGCAAGAAGACTTAAATCAGAAGAAGGCATTTCTTACACAGAATTTTCTTACCAAATTTTGCAAGGAAATGACTACTTAGAACTATTCAAACGCTATAACTGTGTATTACAAACAGGTGGTAATGACCAGTGGGGTAACCTAGTATCAGGTATGGATTTGATTCGTAAAACTGAAGGTAAAAGCGTTCATGTTCTTACAACACCACTTATCACTAAATCTGATGGTACTAAATTTGGTAAGAGTGAGGGTGGAGCAATATGGCTAAACCCAGAACTATTAAGTCCATATGCTTTCTACCAGTTCTGGATGGGTGCTGAAGATAGCGATGTCGTAAACTTCCTAAAGGTTTTCACATTTGTAGATAGAGATACTATTGCTCAAATGGAAGAAGAAGTTAGCCAGCGTCCACATTTACGTGCAGCTCAAAAACTACTTGCTAAAGAAGTTACAACAATGGTGCATGGTAAAGAAGAATGTGATGAAGTTATCAATGCTTCTACAGCCCTTTGGGGAAGTGGAGACTTGAAAGGAATTAATCCTCAAACTCTTATAAGTGCAACTGAACAGCTCCCTAAGGGTAAATGCAGTATTGGAGCTAATATGGTTGATATGCTAGTTGAAACAGGACTAGAAAAAGGTCGTTCAGCAGCACGTAGAACAATAGCTTCAGGTGGAGCATATCTAAATAACGAAAAAGTCACTGATGAAGACTACACATTGACTGAAGATGACTTACTAGGCGGACAAATTGCGTTAATTCGTAAAGGCAAGCGTAATTTAGCAGTTGTTGAGATACAAAACTAGAAACTCTATTTGAAGGACTCCGCGAGAAATGAAAACTTATGAATAAAAATTCACTTACTCGTGGAGTCATTTTTATACATTCAACTCCACGAGCGTTATGTCCTCACATTGAATGGGCTATAAGTCATGTGCTTGAAACTGAGATAAAGCTACAGTGGACTAAACAGAGTATAGATGAAAAAGTTTATAGAACTGAGCATTCTTGGATAGGGCAAGTTGCTACCGGAGCAAAGTTAGCTTCTGCTCTTCGAGGGTGGGAGCATTTACGCTATGAAATAACTGAAGAACCTACTTTGCTGACAGATGGGGGAAGATGGGTTCATACTCCTGAACTTGGAATTTTCTACTCCCAAATGGACAGAAATGGGAACATGCTTATTTCTGAAAACAGAGTGAGGGCTGTACTTGAATACCAAGATGACCCTAAGCGTATGATACACGAATTAAAATTAGCGCTAGGTAATGCTTGGGATGAAGAACTTGAACCTTTCAGACAAGGCTCTGATGGTGATAATTTGCGTTGGTTACATAGGACTGAGTAGTTTTTCACCTTTAACGTGGGGAAATAATCTTAAAATTCGTGGTAGCTCACATAAGAATTATTATGTAAGCTTTTAGTAAAAAAGTTCTATAGTTGCCACGAAATAATTTTATTGTGTGCAACCATAACAAAGACCTACTGAAGTATTACGATTTTATTTCAAGGTCATAGCAAAAAACCCACTAGCATACCCTGCAGCAAAAGCTGAGTAATCTTGCTCGAGGTTCCTTCCCATAGTAGATAGTTTTACAGGAACATTGCATAAATCTTCATAAATACTTTTAGAGGCAAAAGGTACCAAAGAATGTTTAGATAAAGATGTAATAAGTGCTTTTTCTATTTTCTTTATACATAGGTTATAAAAATCTTTACCTAATTCTTTTTCAAACTTATTTTCCCCATCAAATGTAGGTATAGGTAAGTGTACAGGTACGTAAGTTGCTTCGCAAATGGTGGTTAAACAGTGGTGAGAAACACCGTAATGGCGTTCACGCAAATCACCGTTAGAAAGACGTAATACTCCGATAGGCGTACCTTTTAAAACACCAATAGCGTTGAAAATATCAGCACATTGCATACCCGAGAAACCAAAATGTGTGCCTGTGCCAGCATTTCCAGGTCCTTGAGTAACGATTACAACATCAGCATTGTAAACGTATTTAGCTGCAAGTAAAGCTGTGTAAATATTTATAGTTTCACCATCTCCACCATATGCCTGCCCACAAGTAATGGTTTTATAAATCCAGTTTTTCTCTTTCAAAACAGCGACGTTTTTTGAGAAAGCAATAGGTAGTCCAGCTCCATCTGGCATTACGTACACTACTTTAGCCTTAGGATCTGAAGCATAAATACCAGCTAAAACACTAGGCAAAGCTGAATGCAAATCAGCTACGATTACTGGCAACCCTTCAATAGAAGATTTAGATTTAATAACATCGTGATAAGGGCTATCTTGCTCTTCAATACTCATGACCATATGTTGAAAAGGAGAGTAACGAGCTTTGACAATATGGCCTATTTCTGGCATTTTATCAGTAAAATCAGCATCAAAGTTAGTTACGGCAAAAGCTAGACCACCAGTTCCCAACTTTTTAGCAACAGCACTAGCTTCAACTAGTAAGCTATCACCAATTTTCACAGTGTCAATAATGCTTTTATAAGCCATGACTTTCAAAATGTGACCATTGCATAAGACTTTGGCATTCCCACCATTGTATTCGTCTACAACAGTAGTTTCTAACTCAAAGCATTCATCTGTGTTTGATATTATTTTTGTTACTTCAACTTTTCTATAAATCATGTAACTATTCTAACAAGAAGTAGTATGAATTATTTGACGAAGTAGCATGAGTTTTGCCAATAAGAATTCAAATAACTTAGATATACTCTTTTCAATATAAAACTTTGACGAATTATTGTGTAAAATATAATGAGTTGATTCTATTCAAAGTTATATAAAATGTTTCAAATATAAGAGGTAAAATATGTGGACAGCTATATGGATAACTCTAGTAGTGCTAGCAATAGTTACCCCTATATACCTTTTGTATAAAATTGTTATGAAGCTTATAGGAATCTTAAAAATATTTGATTCTAATGAAAAAGAATCTAAAGCAGGTAAAGATTTACCCGAATATAAAGTTGGTGTAGTTGCTGATTCAAATTATAAAAATATGCAAAGACGTAAACGAATTGAAATAAAAACTATAAGACTGGAACGAAAATATAATAGACTCGCACGTGTAGTTAATAGATGGCGTAGATACGGATTGATGGATGATTAAAAGTTTTGAAACAACTCTAAAATTTACTTTAGATAAATTTCAAAAAGAAGCTATAGAAAAAATTACCCAAAATGATAACGTTTTAGTTTGTGCTCCAACTGGTAGCGGTAAAACTGTTGTTGCTCAATTTTCTATACACAAAGCAATATGTGAAAATAAAAAAGTTTTTTATACCACACCAATTAAAGCTTTAAGTAACCAAAAATATAGAGAATTGTTACAAGAACATGGTGAGGTAAAAGTAGGCCTATTAACTGGTGATATCGCAATAAATCCTGACGCGCAAATAGTTGTAATGACTACTGAAGTATTGCGTAATATGATTTATGAAAACTCTAAGCGTTTAGAAAACTTATCTTCAGTAATACTAGATGAAGTGCATTATTTATCTGATGAATTTCGAGGACCTATATGGGAAGAAATAATAATTCATCTGGATTATAAGGTACAGATAGTAGCTTTATCTGCTACGATATCTAACTCTAAACAATTTGCTAACTGGATTAGACAATGTCGTTACTCTTGTGAACTAATTGAAACTAGCCATAGACCTGTGCCTTTGTACCAAAAAATGCTGGTTGGAAATAAAATATACGATTTATTTGCTGAGGGAAAAAGCGTTGATACTTTAGGTAAAAGAACTGCTTTAGAAATAAATGATTCTTTGCTTAATGCTATACAGAAAGTTCCAGCTGACCATACCTATCGTAGATTTAGACCACAAATTTTACCTCGCCATAAAATTGTTTCTTTGCTTGCTGAAAAATCAATGTTACCGGCTATTTTCTTTATTTTCTCGAGAGCTAATTGTGAAGAAGCAATGAATGTATGTCTAGATAAAAAAATAGATCTTACAACTGACGAAGAGAAAGTACTAATTCAAGAACGCTTTCAAGTTTTCTATGAAAATATTGATAAGACAGACCATAAAAACTTAAATCTACACAAATGGGCAAAATGCTTGATAAATGGGTATGCTACTCACCATGCTGGTTTGCTACCAATAATGAAAGAATTTGTTGAAAGATTATTTGCTGATGGACTCATAAAAGTTGTATTTGCAACAGGAACTCTAGCTCTTGGTGTAAATATGCCAGCAAAAACTGTGATTTTAGAAAGCTTATATACTTGGAATGGCAAGGCACACGTAATGCTTTCTCCAATAGAGTTTACTCAATTAGCTGGTAGGGCAGGACGTAGAGGAATAGATACTTTAGGAAATGTTGTCGTAGTATACGATGGCAGTGCTGAGGTAGAAGACTACTTTGAACTAGCTACAAGTAGGGATTATGAGTTAAATTCAGTGTTCAAACCTACATACAACATGGTCGCTAACCTGTTAAAGACTTTTTCACCTCAAGAAGTAGAAGACTTGTTGAGATCGTCTTTTGCGCAATTCCAGGGAAATGAGTCAATTACAGCTTATGTTCAGAAAATCAAAAAAGAAGAAAAACTAGCTGATAAATTTTTAAACACTTTGAGTTGTTCTAAAGGTAATTTTTTAGAATATGCTGAGTTAAAAACAAAGCTTTCAAAAGAACAGTCTAAGTTAAAATATGAGAAATTCTTAAGACAAAAGCAATATAACGAAATCTTCTTAGATGAATACTGTAAGGTAGGAGCAATTTTTACCTATAAAAAAGGTAGACATAGAAAATACGGTATTGCCATTGCAAAACCAACGAGTAGAGGTAACTCTTTTTTCACAGTAGTAACAGAAAAAGGTAATAAGAAGAAAATCTTTTTAGATAGCTTACAAGACAATATGGTTGCATTTGTGACACAAATTCATAAACATGAGCTAAAAATAGATGATCAACACCTTTTATACGAGGCATTTTATAATGTAAAATCAGCTAAAAAACTGGGTATGATTTTGCAAAAAATAGTCAGGAAAAAAGATACTTTTAAATACAAAACACCAGAAAAAGCACAAACTAAAGACATTAAACGTCTATCTGACCTAGAAAATAAGATTTACCAACATGAGTGTAATAACTGTCCAGATAAACGTGATCATTTAAACAGCTATCGAAAATATAAAGAACACAGCGATAATATAAGTCACTACGAGAGACTTATTGACCTCGAAACTGGTAATATTTCTAAGCTATTTACTAATATTATGCAAGTTCTAGAAAAGATGGGATATATCGATGAAAATTATCAGCTGACAGAAAAAGGATATATGCTTTCTGAAGTATACTCCGAAAACGATTTACTAGTTACGCAAGCGATATCAGAGGGAATATTTGAAGATATAGAGCCAAGTGTTTTAGCGTGCCTCATAAGTGCTTGTATATATAGCGGAAGAAAAAACTCTTCACGTCGTATGACTAAAAAATATGCTAGAAGTTTTGAAGGAACTCACGAAAAACTATATAGAATATACAAAAAAATTGACCAGTTGCAAAAGAAAAACCACTTATCAGAAGTTCACGATATAGATTTTGGGCTAGTAGAAGTATTATATCCATGGTCTAACGGAATAGAACTGTCTCAAATTTTATCTACAGCTGATATAGAAGCTGGAGACTTTGTAAGATGGTGTAAACAAGTAAAAGACTTACTTTCACAGATTGAAAACTTAAATATACCGGAAGTCTCACTAAAAGCACTTATTGCTAAGAAAGCCATAAATAGGAGTATAGTGGCTTGGAGCTCAGTATAAACTTACTTTATATGAAAACAAACAAGGCATAAGAAAGCATAAACAGCGCAAAATAAAGCTAATAAGTTTGTTAGGTCAAAATGCTAAACCTCAAAAATTCTAGACCTTATATAGCTTAAGAGTTATAAACCTTTAAGAACTAGTAGACACTAAAATTTTACCCACTTGTAAGAGAACAAACGATAACTATTAGCTACAGCTCTACCACCATAAAACACAATCAGCATGCATAACCACAAAGCGATCAAACCGTAGTTAGATGAAACAAGTTTAGAAATACTTACTAGAGAAATCGAATAGACTAAGAAATTCAAAACACCAGCAATAGCTAGATACCAAGTGTCACCAGAGCCGATAAGCACACCATCGCCTATAAAAGCAAAAGACATAACAGGTAGTAAAAGCCCAATAAGTACAATAGGAACAACAGCCATAGATTGCAAGCCTGAATTATTAGTAAAAATTATAGGCAAATAATGGGACAAGCATATTATAACTATTCCAACAAAAACAGCTATAACACTAGTAAATTTAAAACACTGCTTAGTTAAACTTACCAGTTGTTCATAATTCTTACGTCCCATTTCAACAGCAATTAGCGACTGAGAAGCAGTTGCCACTGAATCAACTAGAAGCGCAATACAAACACTTACCGTATAAACTATTTGATGAGCAGCTAGGACTTCAGTACCAAAATGAGCAACAGTAACACCAACAAGTATAAGAGAAGCATTTATTGTCAAAGAACGTATGAATAAAGGAATATTTTCCAGCAAAGCAGCTAAAATAGTTTTCGTAGGTTTGTAATTTATTTTGTTACCTTTAACTTTTCTACGAATGCTTGTAATAAGGCAAATAGCAATAAAAACTTCACTTATTGAAGTCGCAATACCAGCACCTATAAGTCCAAAAGAAAAACCCATGATAAAAGTAGTGGTGCAGATTACTTTGATGATAGCAGCAACAACGCTAACTATCAGAGGAGTAATAGTGTCCAAAGTTCCTCTTAAAATACCTACACAAGACAAAGAAATTAGTATGGCAAATAGCCCTGGTAAAGAAGCTCTTATATAACTTTGTGATTGGATTGCGACCTCTTCAGTTACACCTAAGAACAAAGCAATGTCATAAGCAAAGAAAAATAGTAAACTACATAGACAAAATCCAATAAAAATAGATAACCAAATACTTTGAAATCCGTATTCGTAAGCTTGTTTTATCTTACCAGCACCAAAAGTTTTACCGACTTTTGAGGTAGTGCCGTAACTTAGGAAAATAAATATGCTATATGAAGTAGTTAGAATACTACTTGAAATACCAAGACTGGCTAGTGAAAGAGTGCCTAGCCTACCTACAAAAGCAGTATCTATTGCACTCAAAAGGGGAGCAATAACTATAAATCCTAAAGTGGGAAGAGCAAGAGATAGAATTTGCCTATTGATACTAGAATTCTTTGAAACCATGTTTTATATATTACAGAGCACAGATATAAATATAAAGATTAGATATAAGAAGTATAAATAAAAGTTCTATTTAAATATGTGAGATTTTAACAGGTATATTATTAAATAGAAAGTAACAATACGGGGAGAAGAAGTGCAACCTGTAAAGCAATGGCTTGAAAAATATGAGAAAGTAAAAAACTTACTTATATCGCCAGTTGACTATAATCAACTATTTAGAGCAAAAGAAGTCCTGAATAAAAAAACTTTTGTTGTAAATATGGGAACCATAACTTTCCCAACAGGGCAAATTCTAGTTAGAGACCCGATAGTTTACTTACATCCTAGAGAAGAGGCATACTTTATTAAAGTACCAATAGGTACATTCCAGTTGGAAACTTTAGTAGCTGAAATAAGAGAAAATCATTACATGTATATCGCTACAAGGATAAAATTTACAGAAGAAAAATCTGTTATATATGAAGAGGCGTTAATTGGATATGAAAACTTAGATGATGTAGATGAAAATTCTTTTTTCGGCTTTCAAGTTGACACAGGTTTAGTGACAATTGTAGATGTGCAGATTAAAGATGCATACCATAATTTTTGTGAAGAATGGTCACAAGACAATCCTGAAAAAGAAATATACAACACATATTTTTCTGAAAAGTTTAAAGAAAGCTATAAAAATAGTCCACACTTTCAAATTCAAGAAGGAAATTGGATAAACTTTACTATCCCAGGAACAAACCTAAATATGCCAATGATTTGCCCAGGATTTGGGGAGGCAACGTACTTTGTTTACTTTGGACGTGATAGTAAAGGTGAAATATCAGAAATTGTAATAGAGTATCTAACCGTTGATAGCCTAGATTATGTAGTATCTGAATAGATACGAAACGCCATTAAACAACATATAAAAATAAATTTAATCTTTTAAAGATATATATGTTATCTTAGTAAAGTTGTAATGATTTTATTAAGGCAAGATTAAATATTAACCAATAAATAAAGTTGTAATGATTCATGGAAACTCGAAGAAGAACAAATAGGGCAGAATTCTTTTCAGGAATGAAAGATTCTATCCCCATAGCATTAGGATATTTCGCTGTAGCTTTTAGCTTAGGTATTGTTGCTAAAAACGCTGGCCTAAATCCTTTTCAAGGATTTTTAGCTGGGCTACTAAATAACGCCTCAGCTGGTGAATATGCTGGTTTTATGCTTATAGCTGCAGGTGGTACTTACCTTGAAATGGTCATAGTAACTCTCATCACTAATGCTAGATATTTGTTGATGGGTTGCGCTATGAGTCAAAAGCTTGATGAAAATACTCCTTGGTATCATAGGTTAATAATTGGTTTTGATTTGACTGATGAGCTTTTTGCTTTATCTATTGCTAAGGAAAATAAGCTAAATCCATTTTATTTCTACGGTGGAATGGTTATATGTATGCCATTTTGGGCAAGTGGAACAGTAGTAGGTATAGTTTCAGGGACAATTCTTCCAGATAACGTTATTAGCAGTTTGAGCGTTGCCTTATATGGAATGTTTATTGCGATTATTATGCCACCTGCTAGGAAAAATCCTATCTTAGTTCCAGCAATATTGATTAGTTTTGCTGGTAGTTTTGCTATGGCTAAGCTTAGTATTTTTAGTCAAATATCAAGCGGTACAAGAATAATTATTCTAACTGTAGTAATTTCTTCAGTTTTTGCTATTTTATTCCCTGTAAAAGATACACCGCAAGATGATAAAGAAAATGTTTCATCAATTACCGATGAGTCTAACGAAAAAGAAAGTAATGCTGTAAAACAAGAACTTCGTGATTGCGAGAATACTAAGGAGGTAGAATAATGGGAATTGATATTTATATATACATATTCATTATGGCATTAGTTACTTATGCTACACGAGTTCTACCTTTGACTTTGATAAGGAAAGAAATTACAAATACTTTTTTGAAATCTTTCCTATATTATGTTCCTTATGTAACATTGGCGGTTATGACATTTCCGTCAATTATGGAGGCAACTAATAGTCCAATTGCTGGAGCTATAGCATTAGTTATTGGGCTTGTGCTTGCTTGGTTTGGTGCAAATTTATTTCAAGTTGCTATTTTGTGTTGTTCTACAGTTTTTATCTCAGAGCTATTAATAGCTAATTACTTCGTATAAGTTTGTATAAGTAAATAAATACTTTAAATAGTTTATGGCTACCGTAACAAAACAGTAGCCATAAATTATTTTTAGATTAAAGTTCTTCAACAAATTCTTCTACAAGATTGTGTATGCGTGTGCAAGCTTTAGCTCCAGCTTCTAAAACTTGTTCAGAAGTTGTCATTTCTTCGCTGAAAGATAAATCACTTACAACGCTTAAACCTAGAACTGGAACTTCTAGTTGGTGCAGAGCTATTGCTTCAAGAACAGTTGACATACCAACAATATCAGCACCTAAAGTCACAAGCATTTTTGTTTCAGCCATAGTTTGGTATTCAGGGCCTCGAAGTAATGCGTAAACACCTTCACGCTGAACATGCTTGCGGGCAAAGTCCCAGAATTGCTTAGACCAAACTTGTGATATATCAGTGAAAACAGGACCAGTAAATGGTGAGAAACCAGTCATATTTATATGATCAGTTATTAGAGTTATGTCACCTAATTCCCAATCTTTTAAGCAACCATTAGCATTTGTTAGTATTGCTGCTTTGATGCCAGTTACACAAGCAATTCTCACTGGTAAAGTAATGATACTCGGATCTATTCCTTCATATAGGTGAGAGCGACCATGATATACAAGTACGTTTTTACCCTTTACTGTGTAACTGGAAACCATATCTACGTGTCCATCAGCAATAGGTTTTTTCACACCAATCAAGTCAGATATAGGGAAAGTGCAGTCTGGTTCACCCCAATTATCAGTTACTTGTATGAGACCTGAGCCTAAGACGAGTAGCAAATCGTGTGTTTTTTTGCCGGTGCGTTGAGCAATTTGATTAGCACCGTCCATCATATAGCTTAAATCGGTGCTAGCGTATGTTTGAAAAGCTTCTTTCATTTTTATCTCTTTTGCTAAGAAAGGTTATTCCAATCATATTTTATCGAATAAATATTACAGAATATATAGGAAATACTGATTTCTTATTTTATTTGGTTTTTCTTATATTAAAAATAAAAATATGGCTGTGAAACTTATGTTCCACAGCCATAAAAGAAAAATTAGTCAAGCTGTGCTTCTTGTTTTGCAACACGTGAGCGACCTAGCAACAAGTGACCAAATAGACCAATTGCTAGAGATAGTAGGATACCAATATTTGAGTATGCCCATGCTCCTTCACGTCCACCTAGACCAAAGTCTAGCAAGTAACCTTGCCATGATAGCCATGAAGTTGAGTTCACAACTAGACCCCAACCTACGAAAGTACCTACTACAACTAGAGCAATTGCTTCCCAGTTGATTGAGCCATAGATACCTGAAGGAGTAAATAGTGATTCTTCATCATATTCTTTCTTACGCATAATGGCTTCAGCTATCATGATACCTGCCCATGCAGCAATAATTGCGCCTAGTGTAGTTAGGAATCCTGAGAATGGAGCTAGGAAGTCACTAGCGAAGAATACTACTAGAATTGTACCAACTGTCATGATAGCAGCATCGATACCTGTAGCAACTGGACGAGGTACACGAAGACCTGTAGCTAGTAGTGAAAGACCTGATGAGTATAGGTCCATGATAATACCACCGACTAGACCTAGAATTGCTACGATAGCAAATGGTACTAGGAACCAAGTAGGTAGAATTGTTGTCAAAGCGCCGATTGGGTCATTATTGATTAGTTCGCCTAGTTTCTTATCTGAACCAACTAGTAGAACACCGAAAATGGCTAAAACGATACAAGGCAATGAAGAGCTGAATGTTGTCCAGAAGACTACGCCTTTAGTTGAAGCCTGACGTGGCAAGTAACGTGAGTAGTCAGCAGCTGCGTTTACCCATCCTAGACCAAAACCAGTAAGAAGCATTACAAATGCGCCAATTACTGAAACTAGTGATCCTGATGGCATTGCCATGATGTTTGTCCAGTTAATTGATGGAATTGTAAGTGCTAGGTAAATTATAGTTAGGATTGCTGTTAGCCAAGTAATCCAAGTTTGAACACGCATAATTGTGTCGAATCCAAAGATACCAGCAAATGCTGAACATCCTACTACAATTACGAAACCTAGAATTTGAGCTGTAGTGTGGTTAGTCCAGCCCAATGCTTCCATTACTGTTGCAGTTGCTAGTGTTGCTAGAACACATAGAACTGTTTCCCAACCAACAGTTAGCATCCATGAGATTAGAGCTGAAATGCGGTTACCATTATATCCAAATGCTGCACGTGATAGTGCTAGAGTTGGAGCTGAACCCTTTTTACCAAGGGTAGCAATAATACCGCAGAACAAGAATGATAGGGCAACGCCCACTATTGTTACTATAACTGCTTGAACAAATGACAAGCCAAATCCTAGTACCCATGCTCCCCATGACATACCGAGTACTGAAATATTTGCAGCAAACCAAGGCATAAATAGGTCGCTTGGCTTACCTTTACGATCAGCTTCAGCGATAACATCAAGACCAATGTCTTCAATCGCTACATTTTCTTTATTTGACATTTCTTTCCAATCATTATCATCATCGTCGATGTGATACTTACCTTAGATATTTTAGAAACATATTTATCATTGTAAAACTAACACTGTGGTATATTTGAATTTTTTTTGAGAAATATTCATTATAAAAACTAAATTGTTCAATTTTAGTCAATATTTGTTTTATCTTGTGTATAAAATCTGAAAGTAGGGTAAGTGTTCTCAAGAAGTATCTTTTAGAGTGCTTTATACAGAAATATAGTTTTTTTCTTCACAAATATATTAAAAATGTTTAATGTTTATACTATGGGATACAAGATTTTACGTGATTTTTCTAAAAAGAGCGCTTTTGAATGCGTATCAATTGGGCTTATCGGTACCATAGGTTCAGGAAAAACTACTGTGCGTGAAATTTTTTCTAAATATGGGGTAAAGAGTATTGACGCTGATTATATTTCTAGAAAACTATATGTTAAAAACTCTATTACTTATGAGAAAATAGTTCGAAAATTTGGAACTAAGATTTTAAATTTCCAAGGCGATATAGATCGAAAAGTTTTGGGAGAAATTGTTTTTAGTGATAAGGAAAAACTTGCATTATTGGAAGAAGTAACGCATAAGGATATAAATAATTTTGCTGAAAATTTTCTCTCTAGTATTCCTAATGGCAAAGTTGGTTTATATGAGTCTACTAAACTAATTGAAACAGGAATATATAAAAAGCTAGATATTATCATTTGTGTGCAATCTGAAATTGAAAAGCAGTTATCCCGTTTAGCACATTCTCGTAATATGTCTGAAAAAGAAGTGTATGAGCGTATTTCTAATCAAAAATCTGATACGGAGAATGCGAAAATTGCTAACATAGTTTTAGAAAACAATGAAGACTTGCAGCTACTTGAGAAAAACGTCATAGAAATACTACAAATAATTAAAAAGACCTTACTAAAAGCAGATAAGTTATAAAGTTATTGTTTAGAGTTACTGCAAAATAAAGCTGTTGACTACTTAACTATAAGCAAAGCAAATTGTAAAACTAAAATACAACATATTTATATATACTTGAACAGAAAAAAATTTGCCAATAGGTATATAATTATTTGATAACTGCTGTATAAAAACAGAGTAATTTTAGGGGCATAAGTGGCAGAGAATAAAGAAACATTTGACGAAAAATTTGAAGTAATTTCACCTTATAAGCCATCAGGAGATCAACCTAAAGCTATAGCTGAATTATCTGAACGCTTAAACGGGGGAGAAAAAGACATTATTCTATTAGGTGCCACTGGTACTGGTAAATCAGCAACGGCTGCTTGGCTAGTTGAATCAGTGCAAAGACCCACTTTAGTGCTTGCTCCTAATAAGACTCTTGCTGCACAGCTTGCTGCTGAATTTAGACAACTACTTCCTAATAATGCTGTAGAGTACTTTGTTTCTTACTATGATTATTATCAGCCAGAAGCTTATGTGCCACAAACAGATACATTCATAGAAAAAGATTCTTCAATTAACCAAGAAGTTGAAAGACTAAGACACAGTGCCACAAATTCTTTGCTTACTCGTAGAGATGTTGTAGTGGTTGCTTCAGTTTCATGCATATATGGTTTGGGTACACCAGAAGAATATGTTAAAGGTCGAATAGTTTTAGAAGTCGGTCAAGAAATTGATCGTGACGAGCTTTTACGGGCTTTCGTTTCAATTCAATATACTCGTAACGATATTGAGTTTGCTCGTGGAACTTTTAGAGTAAAAGGCGACACTATCGAAATTATTCCAGTTTACGAGGAATACGCTATACGAATTGAAATGTTTGGAGATGAAATTGAAGCCCTGAGCTTATTACATCCTGTTAGTGGACATTTGATTGAGGAAAAAAATCGTGTACATGTTTTCCCAGCCTCCCACTATGTTGCTAGCCACGATCGCATGGCAAGAGCTATGACTAGTATTGAAGAAGAACTACAGCAACGCCTGGCTTTTTATAAGGAAAATGATCGGTTACTTGAATATCAGCGATTGAAATCACGCACAGAATATGACTTAGAATCTATGCATGAAATAGGTATGTGTCCGGGGATAGAAAACTATTCCAGACATATTGATGGACGTAGCGTTGGCGAGGCTCCTAACACTTTGCTTGACTATTTTCCTGATGATTTTTTGTTAATCATTGATGAATCCCATGTTACTGTTCCTCAAATTGGGGCTATGTATGAGGGAGATAGATCACGTAAAACTACTTTAGTAGAGCATGGTTTTAGATTGCCTTCAGCTCTAGATAACCGTCCACTTAAGTGGGAAGAATTTCTAGAAAGAGTAGGGCAAACAGTATATATGTCAGCTACTCCTGGTAAATATGAGTTAAGTGTATCTGATGGATTCGTAGAACAAATTATTCGTCCTACTGGTTTAGTAGATCCTCAAATCGTTGTTAAACCAACTAAGAACCAAATAGATGATCTTCTAGATGAAATTAGAATTAGAGTCGATAATAGTGAGCGTGTGCTGGTTACTACGTTGACGAAGAAAATGGCTGAAGACCTTACTGATTACTTAGTTAATGCTGGTATACGTGTAGAATATTTGCACTCTGATGTTGATACTTTACGCAGGGTAGAGCTACTGCGACAGCTACGTATGGGTGAGTTTGATGTACTTGTGGGTATCAACTTGTTGAGAGAAGGGCTTGATTTACCAGAAGTTTCTCTTGTTGCTATTTTGGATGCTGATAAAGAAGGATTTTTACGTTCAACTACTTCACTAATTCAGACAATCGGCCGTGCTGCTCGTAACGTTTCTGGGCAGGTACATATGTATGCTGATAAGATTACTGATTCGATGAAACAGGCTATTGAAGAAACTGATCGTCGCCGAAATATACAGATAGCTTATAACAAAGAACATGGAATTGATCCTAAACCTTTGCAAAAGAAAATTGCTGATGTTACAGATATGCTTGCTCGTGAAAATGAAGATACTAAACAGGTAATTGAGCAATCTATTAAGACGAAAAAAGGCAAAAAACTGCCTAGTAGCATAGTAGATTTGACGAATTTAATTTCTGAGTTAACTAATCAAATGCAAGCAGCAGCATCACAGCTGCAGTTTGAAGTTGCTGCTAGATTACGTGATGAAATTGCTGACTTAAAGAAAGAACTACGTCAGATGAAAGATGCGATGTAAGTAGTTTACTTGTTTAGCTAGTTGTAAGTTATATAAAGGTTACACACTTATATTGTATGTTGCTCTAGTGTTAGAATATATTTATTCTACAGAATGTTTTTACTTATAATTGGTGGTTATCTATGTCAGATATAACTATTGGAGTTTTAGCGTTACAAGGTGATTTTATTGACCATGCACGTATGATTGAAGAATTAGGCGTAAAAACCAAACTTGTTAAATCAGCTGAGGACTTAGAAACTATTAATGGAATTATTATTCCAGGTGGAGAGTCTTTTGTTATTGAAAAACTAGCTAAACTATTTGGGGTATTTGAACCTTTACGTAAAAAAATTCTTGATGGCATGCCTGTTTATGGAACGTGTGCAGGTATGATAATGCTTGCTAACAAAATCTTAGATGGTAATGATGGACAAGAGGGGCTTGGAGTAATGAATGTTACTGTTAGGCGTAATGCTTTTGGTCGTCAGGTTGACTCTTATGAAGAAGATCTTGAGGTTGTAGGTTTGGAAAAGCCTTTTAGAGGAATTTTTATACGAGCACCTTGGGTTGAAGAAATTGGTAACGAGATTGAAGTTTTATCACGTACATACTCACGCAGTAGTGAGGGCAATATTGTTGCTGTACGTCAAAAGAATATGTTAGCTACCTCTTTTCACCCTGAAGTTGGCAAAGATAACAGTTTCCATGAACTATTTGTGAATATGTGTATGAAGGAATAAGAATATGTGTGCTAGAGATGAGCGTATAAAAAGAATGCTTGTTGAAGCTGAAAAATCTTTGTTTAATAATGATTTACTAGCTGATAAGGACTGGGTAAACTATGTTATCCATGATGGCTTTAGAGAAGTTACAGACACTGGGAGACTTATTTTCAAAGATGAAGTTTTACAGAAAATGGGTCATTGTCACACAAAACTCGAGTTAGTTCCAAATAATGTTGAATACGTTCAGGTTAGCGAAAATTCGTGGTTGTTATACTACATAATTGACACTGGTGAAGCAAAAGAATATCACACATCGCTATGGATAAAAAGCGATATTCCATTTGCTGATTTAAGTGATATTGATATAGATGAAAGTGATAATAACGAGTATCAGTACTTCAAAGATTTAAACACTATGAAAGTTGTTTTTCATCAAATTTCTATAGTTCAGACACCTGTTAACCTCATTCCTTTCGAATAAAGTTTTGGTGACTGCTTTAGCTTTATTCTGTAAAATAAGTAACTATTACTAATTCTTTCTTGCGATAATATATCTATGGAAAAATTGCTTGTATTTACAAATAAAAATTAGAATTTTACAATAGAACTTGGTAAGAACGTATATAATTAGTTAGTACGATTAAAATAAATATGTAAAGAGGGAAATATGTCAGGACATTCCAAGTGGGCTACCACCAAACATAAAAAAGCTGCCATTGATGCTAAGCGTGGTAAGTTATTCGCTCGTTTGATTAAGAACATTGAAGTTGCTGCTCGCACTGGTGGTGGAGATCCTGCTGGTAACCCTACTTTGTATGATGCTATTCAGAAAGCTAAGAAAAACTCTGTTCCTGCTGACAACATCGATAGAGCTGTAAAGCGTGGTAGTGGCGCTGAAGCTGGTGGTGCTGATTATGAAACAATTATGTATGAAGGCTATGGTCCAAATGGTGTAGCATTCTTGGTTGAATGTTTGACTGATAACCGTAACCGTGCTGCCTCCGATGTACGTGTTGCTTTTACACGTAACGGTGGTAACTTGGCTGATCCAGGTTCTGTTGCTTATCTGTTCTCTCGCCGCGGAGTTGTAATTGTTCCTAAAGAAGATGAACTGGACGAAGATACAATTTTAGATGCAGTTTTAGATGCTGGTGCTGAAGAGGTTAATGACTTAGGTGAAGCTTTTGAAGTTATGAGTGAAGCAACTGATGTTGTAGCAGTTCGTACAGCTTTGCAGGAAGCTGGTATTGAATATGAATCAGCTGAAGTGCAGTTCGTTCCAGCTACACAAGTTGAAGTAGATGTCGAGGGAGCAAAGAAAGTTTTGCGTCTAATTGATGCTCTAGAAGACTCAGACGATGTACAAAACGTATATGCTAACTTTGATGCTAGTGAAGAAGTTATGGCAGAGGCAATGGGATAATTATTCCATTGAAATATAAGGATTTGCTTGAAAAATACTGAAAAACTAAGAATACTCGGTGTTGACCCTGGTATTACTCGATGCGGTTTAGGTTGTGTTGAGGTAGACGGGGCTCGCCGAGTAAACTTAGTTAAAGTTGGAGTTATACGTACTAATAAAGAGTTACCAGTTCATCATCGTCTCAAGAAAATCGCTGATGGTATTGATGAATGGATAGCAGAGTTAAAGCCAGATATACTTTGCGTTGAAAAAGTTTTTTCATACGAGAACATGCAAACAGTTACAACTACTATGCAAGCTATGGGGATAGCAATGCTATCAGCTGCTAATCACAATATTGGTTTAGCTATCCATACGCCTACGGAAATAAAAGCTGCTGTGACTGGTTTTGGTGGGGCTGATAAGGTACAAGTTCAATCTATGGTCGCCAAAATTTTGGGTCTTAAAGCTTTGCCTAAGCCTGCTGATGCAGCTGATGCTTTAGCTCTTGCAATATGCCATGCATGGCGTGGGACTGGTATTCAGGGTGTTGGTGAAGATGGGAGCGTTAGTATTAGTGCTTCTGGTGGTGTGCGTGAATCTGAGAAGTTGACTCCAGCTCAAGTTTTGTGGGCTAAGGCTGAGGCGCAAAGTCGTCAAGCTGGTGTTAGGGCTGCTTGGAAAGCTCGCCGTAAAAATAAATCATAAATATAGGCGCTTATAGTTGTATTATTTTTCATTTTTATATAAAATTTTCTTATCGCACATTTGTTCGAAAGTAGTTTTATGATTTATTCCATCTCTGGTGAAGTAACTGATATTGGTATTGACTATGTAGTAGTAGATACCAACGGTGTAGGGTATTTAATTTATACAACTTCTACCGTTTTGCTTGACTTGCACATTGGTCAGAATGCTGTTTTGTATACTAGTTTAATAGTACGTGAAGATTCTATGATTTTATATGGTTTTACTGATAAAGCTGACCGCAATGTTTTTAATATTTTATTAGGGGTATCAGGGGTAGGACCTAAGCTTGCACTTGCTTGTTTGAATGTGCACACTTGCGTTTCTTTAGCTGAGGCTGTAAGAAATGGTGATTTAAAAGCTTTGGAAAAAATTCCAGGAGTGGGAAAGAAATCTGCTCAAAGAATGTTGCTTGAAATTGGTGATAAACTAGGGGCTGTTGCGGTTTCAACGACTGATAGCTCTACGGCTAAACCTTCTGGTGGAGTTGTAAATGAGCAAGTTATTCAGGCATTAACTCAACTGGGGTGGCAGTCTAGTATTGCTGAAAAAGCTGTTGAAGAAGTCTCTAGTGCTAATTCTTATGATGATGTTGCTACACTACTGAAAGCAACTTTGGTATTTTTAGGGGAAAAACGTGGCTGATGATAGGTTTATGTCTTCAGATGCTGATGATTTGGAACGCGCTGCTGAATCAGCTTTACGTCCGAGGAAACTGGATGAATTTGTAGGGCAAAGAGTAGTATGTGATCAGCTATCTTTACTGCTTGATGCTGCTAAAATGAGGGGAAATAGTCCTGACCATGTTTTGTTGGCAGGTCCTCCAGGGCTAGGAAAAACCACATTATCTATGATAATCGCTAGCGAGATGGGTTCATCTTTGCGTCTTACATCAGGACCAGCAATTGCTCACGCTGGTGACTTAGCATCGATTTTGTCCTCTTTGCAAGAAAACGATGTTTTATTTATTGATGAAATACACCGTTTGGCTCGTCCAGCAGAAGAAATGCTTTATTTAGCAATGGAAGACTTCCGTGTAGACGTTGTTGTTGGTAAAGGGCCTGGAGCAACTTCTATTCCATTGACTTTGCCTCATTTTACAGTTGTTGGAGCTACTACACGTTCTGGATTGCTTCCAGCACCACTGCGTGATCGTTTTGGGTTTACGGGACATTTAGATCACTATAATCCTAAAGATTTAGAAACTATTGTAAAACGTAGTGCAAATTTGTTGAATATTGAAATAACAAAAGAAGCTGCTAGTGAAATTGCTATGAGATCTAGAGGCACTCCACGTATTGCCAATAGATTGTTACGAAGAGTTATTGACTACTCTCAGGTACGTGGTAATGGAATATGTGACATGGAATCTGCTAAAGCTACTTTGGAACTATTCGAGGTGGATTCAAAAGGTCTTGATAGACTAGATAGAAGTGTACTTTATTCTTTGTGTACTAATTTTTCTGGTGGACCAGTAGGATTATCTACTTTAGCAGTAAGCATCGGTGAAGAAGCAGAAACTGTGGAAACTGTTGTTGAACCGTTTCTTGTACGTCAATCAATGATAACTAGAACCTCCAGAGGTAGATGTGCAACTAGAAAAGCTTATGAACATTTAGGTTTACAAGTACCTGATGATAAAAATATACTTTTCTGATTACTGAGTTTAGTTTTGCTGTAAACATTGTTTGCGCAGTAAGAAAAAAGTAGTTAGGATTTATTTTCAAAAATAAGTGTTAACAATATTAACTGTGTATATTTTCTAAACTCTAAGCTAGGGAATTAGGGAGTTAGTGTTAGCACAACTTTTTTAGCTTTTATAACAAAAATTAAATACTACTATTTAGGTTTTTACTGTTGAAATTATAAAATTTGGGTATCAATATTATTCAATAATTTTCTCTTTTACATTATGTATATTAAAGTGGTTTATGTTGTATATGGAAGAAAGTAGGATTGTGTCTTAGGAATTTGGTTATAAAGCCAAAATTTCATTACTTTACTAAGAATATAGCTAATAGGTAATAATATTGTAAATTATTCTTTACTCTTGATTAATAAACATAGAATATTTCTTTCAAACAAGATAAACTTTTATGTGGATTATTGTCTTTTATGGAGGAAAAATGGAGCTTTTAATACTGGTAGCTGTATTTGTTTTGTTCATAGTTCTAACTTCGAGCATTTCGAAGAAAAAACAAAATGAACAGCGTAAAACTATGGATGAGAGTCTAGTTCCGGGAGCTTGGGTTCAAACTATAGGTGGATTCTGTGGTAAAGTCGTTGAAATTGATGGTGACGTAGTAGTTTTAGCTACTCCATCAGGAGAAGAATCTTTATGGTTACGTAGAGCCATTGCTCGTGTTGAGGAACCTCCATTTGCTATTGTGGACGATGAAAATGAGTCTGATATTGAAAACGATGAAAATTCTGAGCTAGAAAATCAAGTCCACGAGGAAATACTTGAAGAAAAAGTTGATTCTACAGATGATATAAAAGCTGAAGAAGAAACTAATAATTCTGAAGAAGAAATCAAAGAAGAAAAATAATTGTTAAGGTAATCTGCATTACTATGCGGGTGAAGGGATAAAAAGTGGCAAGTAGCCCTAAGAAAGCCAGACCGGTTAGAGATTTAGTTGTCTTATTGATTATTTTTTCAATAGGCATTGCTTCTCTAATTGCCGGTAGTATTTTTTCCACCGCTTCTTATACTCCAAAATTAGGTTTGGATCTTGAAGGTGGTACACAGTTAATATTGACTCCTATTGCGAGCGAACAAGCTAAGAAAGCTGGTCAACGTTCAGATGTTACAACTGAAGATATAGACCAAGCTATAAATATTATTCGCCAACGTGTTGATGCTTCTGGTGTTGCTGAAGCAGAAATATCTAAGCAAGGTGGCGTAAACATTGTAGTTTCTCTACCTGGAAAACCGTCAAAGGAAACTTTAGATTTAGTTAGGTCATCAGCACAGCTAAACTTTAGACCTGTTCTAGGTATAAGCGGTCCTAATGCTACAACTTCTGTGGAATTAACTCAGAAGGACGCAAATGGTAAAGATAAAAAAGTAAAGCAAAATATCGATCCAAAAGTTGCCGCTGACACAAATCAAGACGGTGTTTTATCTGAAGAACCAGCAACTAAACCAAAGAATAATTCAGATGTAGCTTGGATTAGCGAAAAAGTTAAATACGATTTCTTAAGCTTAGACTGCACTAATGCTAAAAATCGTGCTGTATCATCAAATGATGATCCGAAAAAGCCTTTAGCCGCTTGTGATGTTGATGGAAAAGCTAAATATATTCTTGGACCAGTAGATGTTGAAGGTGTACATATTGCTCGTGCATCTTCCGGATTGCGTCAAACTTCAACTGGTCAGACAACCAATGAATGGGTTGTTAACCTAGAATTTGATAAGGCTGGTGCTGATAAATTTGCTAAAGTTACTCAGCGTCTAGTTGATTTACGTAAAGTAAACCCAGTTTTGAATCAGTTCGCTATCGTGCTAGATGGAAAAGTAGTTTCAGCTCCTGGTGTTTCTTCAGTTATCAACGCTGGTAGAGCAGAAATCTCTGGTAAATTTACCAATGAAAGTGCTACATCACTAGCAAACCAGTTAAACTTCGGTTCACTACCTTTAAACTTTAAAGTTCAGTCTGAACAACAAATTAGTGCTACCTATGGTTCAAACCACTTAGAAAAGGGTATTTGGGCTGGTGTAATTGGTCTTGTACTAGTCATGATATACCTAATATTGCAGTATAGAGCTTTGAGTGTTGTAGCTATTTTCTCATTGCTAGTTGCTGCTGCTGGAACTTATCTAACTATTACAGTTCTTTCATGGACAATGGGATATAGATTGTCCTTAGCTGGTGTTGTCGGTTTGATTATCGCAGTGGGTGTTACAGCTGACTCATTTATCGTTTACTTTGAACGTATTCGTGATGAAATTCGCGATGGCCACACTACTGATGTTGCTCTTGAAGAAGGTTGGAAGAGAGCTAAACGTACAATTATTGCCTCAGATGCCGTAAACATCTTAGCAGCTATTGTTCTGTATCTATTGGCTGTGGGTGGCGTTCAAGGCTTTGCCTTCACATTAGGTTTGACTACATTGATTGACTTAGTTGTACTATTCTTGTTCACACATCCAGCAATGATCTTGTGTACAAAACTAGACTTCTTTAGTAAAGGTCATAAATTCTCGGGACTAAGCCCTGAAAACCTAGGAGTCAAAGCTCCTATATATGCAGGACGTGGAAGGGTGCGTTCAGGAGAAATGTCGATTGCTCGACGTCGTGCTATGGAAAAAGAACAGGCTAAAAATCTAGATGAAACTCTAGAAGGAACTGAAGAAGGAGTTAAGCATGATTAGTTATTCCCAGTGGGGTAATGAGCTTTACTCTGGCAAACGCTCATATGGTTTCATTAAGAACCGTAAAATATTTTTCTCAATTGGCGCTATATTTGTAGCTATTTCTCTGATACTAATCGCAATTGTAGGAATAAATCCTAGTATAGAGTTTAGAGGTGGTAGCGAATTTACTGTTACACACGCTAAAAAAGTAGATCAACAGTTAGCATATGACGTTTTGAAAGAAGTAAACGTAAATGATGCTGCTACCCGTGTTTCTCAAGTTGGTTCTGATGGAATTAGAGTACAGACAGGTAAACTTAATGACAAACAAACAACCGATGTACATTCTAAACTAGCTAAAGCTTATGGGGTACAAGAAAAAGATGTCACTTCAACTTATATTGGTCCTTCATGGGGACAAGATGTTACATCTAAAGCATTGTGGTCACTAGGTATTTTCTTAGTTTTAGTTTCCATTCTAATGGCACTATACTTCAGAACTTGGACTATGGCTGTTGCAGCTTTGTTTGCACTAATGCATGACGTATTTTTGACTGCTGGTTTCTTTGCTCTTACTCAAGTTGAAGTATCACCAGCAACAGTTATTGGTTTCCTAACAATTCTAGGTTACTCACTATATGACACAGTTGTTGTATTTGATAAGATACGTGAAAATACTCATGAATTTTTGGCACAACGAAAGTTTACATACGGTGAACTAGTCAACCTATCTGTAAACCAGACCCTAGTGCGTTCTATAAATACTTCAGTTGTGGCGATTTTGCCTGTTGCTGCTATCTTTGTCATTGGTTCTTTCCTTCTAGGTGCAGGAACTTTACTTGATATTTCTCTAGCTTTGCTAGTAGGTATGATAGTGGGAACATTGTCTTCGATATTCCTAGCATCACCACTATTATTGTGGCTACGTGAAAGAGAATCAAAGGTAAAAGAACACAATAAGCAAGTTATAAATTCTCGTAAAAAAGTAAACGAAGATGGTGAAGAGATTATTACAGAAGTAACAGTTTCGCCACTACAGGCAGGAAAGCATTTAGGGCATGCTTCTCAGCCTAAAAAGAAAGCGAAAAGTAAACGATGAGCGAAAAATTAGTAGAGCTTCTCAAAAATAATCTCCGAGATATTCCTGATTTTCCAATCGAAGGAATACTGTTTCACGATATTGTTCCTCTATTGAATAACCCTGAAGCTTTTACTGCTTTAATCAAAGGCATGGCTGAAGAGTATAGAGGAAAAGTAGATGTAGTCGCTGGAATTGAATCACGCGGTTTTATTCTTGCTGCACCGTTAGCTATTGAACTAGGAATTGGAATGGTTCCTATACGCAAAGCAGGAAAACTGCCAGGTGAAGTAATTGGTGTGGACTACGATCTAGAATATGGATCAGCTAGACTAGAGTTATCAGCTGGAATGATTAAAGAAAACCAAAGAGTTTTACTTGTAGACGATGTATTAGCTACAGGTGGAACAGTTTGGGCAGCTAATGAGCTTATAGAAAAGTCTGGAGCAAAAGTAGAAACAGTCCTTGTGATAATGGAACTACTTAGCCTAAATGGTCGAGATAAGATTCAGGGATTGAACGTAAAATCGTATTTACAATACGACTGCTAATAAGTTATTTTTAGGGGTGATACTTGTATCACCCCTAAAATATTTAAGTAGCTTTACGTAAAAAATTTTTGATATAACACTTAGCAGAAATAAACAGAGATACAGATACTTGGGGGAATTTTTTCTTTGACGTATTTTTCTCAAGAATCATTTGAAAGATATAGTCTGGTTTACTAGGAGAAAAAGTCTTTTTAATTAATACTCACTTGAAATGCTATAAGCCTGCTTGAGAAAAGAGAATCTTTTTCTTGAATCCAGTTATCAAAACTCCTGTGAACCCTATAAAGCCCGATTTAGGGAAAGAAGACGTCTTGATACTATCCTTAGAAAGCTCCTTAGTAAACTCTTTATAATTCTCCTCACTTTTTTCATCTATTCATCTAGAACACACTTTCTAGAGAATAAGAATAGTATTTTTTCATTAGAGACCATGAACTTATCTGTATAATGCACTCATATATGTTATTAATATCATGTAGGTAAACTAATATTAGATAAAAGTAAAAAATTTTGTGTTATAAATGATAAAATCTAAGAATAAGCTTATAATTATGTAAAAATTATAGGTTTAAGACAAAAATCTTACAATAACAAAATAGTGTTGTATTGTATACCTACTAGTTTTTAATACAGTATTTTACTATAGAGGTGTTTGCTATGGGGAAAGACAATAAGAACGAGATAACGGGATCTATACCAGTAGTAAATGCTTCTTTCGTGCGTACAAGTCTTTCATGGCTAGGTAATCGTAAACGCAGTACTCGTCCAGAGATTGAGCCTTTAATTAGGGCAATGAAAGCTAATCATCCCAAAGCTGATACCTCACTGATTGAAAAAGCTTATGATACTGCTCGTCATTTGCATGAAGGACAGATGCGAAAATCTGGTGAGCCTTATATAACTCACCCTGTGGCTGTGGCTACAATTTTGGCTGAGCTCGGAATGACTCCCATAACTCTAGTTGCTGCTTTATTACATGATACTGTTGAAGACTGTGAATATACTCTGGAAGAGCTTACTCAAGATTTCGGCGAAGAAATAGCTTTATTGGTTGATGGTGTAACTAAACTAGATAAGGTCGAATACGGTCAAGCGGCAAAAGCTGAAACTATACGTAAAATGATTGTAGCTATGTCTAAAGATATTCGAGTACTAGTAATAAAACTTGGAGATAGGTTACATAACGCTAGAACATGGAAGTATGTTTCACCAGAATCAGCTAAACAAAAAGCAAAAGAAACTTTGGAAATATATGCTCCACTAGCTAACAGACTTGGAATGAATAGTGTCAAATCAGAACTTGAAGACAAGAGTTTTAAAATCCTTTACCCTGATGTTTATGAGGAAATAAATAGGTTACTACTAGACCGTGCTCCTGAACGTGAAAAGTATTTAAATGCAATTATTTACCAAATCGAAGAAGATTTGCGCGTGTTAAAAGTTAAAGGAAAAGTTAGCGGTAGGCCAAAACATCACTATTCTATCTATCAAAAAATGGTTGTGCGTGGGCGTGATTTTGAGGATATATACGATTTAGTTGCTGTTAGGATTTTAGTTGATACTGTAACTGATTGTTATGCTGTTTTAGGAGCAATGCACTCTCGCTGGACACCTATTCCAGGTAAATTCAAAGACTACATCGCCATGCCAAAGTTCAACTTATATCAATCTTTACACACTACAGTAATAGGGCAAAATGGTAAGCCTGTTGAAATTCAGATTAGAACTCATAAAATGCACTATGATGCTGAATATGGTGTTGCTGCCCACTGGAAATATAAAGAAAATCCTAATGCTACTGCTAAGAACTCAGATAAAATGTCTACAGCCCAAGAGATGGGTTGGTTGCGTCAACTCGTGGAGTGGCAAAGAGAAACAGATGATCCTTCAGAGTTCTTAGATTCGCTCAGGTATGAAGTATCAGGTAGTGAAATCTATGTTTTTACTCCACGTGGAGATGTCATATCTTTAACTAGGGGAGCTTCACCTGTAGACTTTGCTTACGCTGTTCACACTGACGTTGGGCACAGAACAATTGGAGCTAAGGTAAATGGCAAGTTGGTTGCTTTAGATACTAAGTTATCAAATGGTGATCGAATAGAGATAATTACTTCAAAAGCGCAAAATTATGCTCCATCTAGAGACTGGCTCAAGTTTGTAACAACTCCTCGCGCTAAAAATAAGATTAAAAACTGGTTTTCAAAAGAGCGTCGAGAAGAAGCTATTGAACAAGGCAAAGAGCAACTTGCCAAAACAATTAGGCGACAAAACCTGCCATTACAGCGTCTTTTAACTCAAGGTGTTTTGTCTGATTTAGCAACAGAAATGGGATATAGTGATATCTCTGGAATTTACTTAGCTATAGCTGAAAATCATTTAGCTCCAGGTACCATTGTTTCTAAGCTAATTGCTTTGATTGATGAAGATTCAGAAACTGATGATTTAGCTAACGAAACACCTATTTTCCCTACTAAAGTACGCCAACCTATGAAATCTTCTTCTAATGGAGTTAGTGTTGCTGGTATAACTGATACAGAAATGCTTATTAAACTAGCTAAGTGTTGTTTGCCAGTACCAGGAGATGGAATCTCAGGCTTTATAACTAGGGGACAAGGAATTTCTGTTCATAGGACAGACTGTGCTAATCTACAAAATTTAGCTAAAGAATCTGAACGCATTATTGAAGTTGAATGGCAACATAACCCTAAAGCTGTTTACCGAGTTCGTATCAAGATTGAATCCATTGACCGTGAAGGGTTGCTAGCTGAAATATCAAGAGTTTTTGCTGATTATCATGTAAAAATTACTGATATTTCTTTGAATACAACTAGCGATTGTTTAGCAATTTCATATTTTTCTTTTGATACAGTAGATCCTTCTCATTTGAATACTGTTTTGTCAGCTTTACGTAGACTAGATGGGGTATACTCGGTTAATCGTGTTACTGGTTCTAGATAGTAAAGATAGAATACTTTCTAGTACTTTTGCTAGGAAAACATAGAATGACTACACATTTACTTAGCTTTAATGGAAAAACAGTATTTAAGTATTTTATTTAGTAGCTACATTAATTCTAATAGTGATGTTTGAGTAAAATTACTTTTAGTACTATAAAATTACCTCGCTAAGCTAAGAGATAACTTAGTATTTTATTGCTAAAACGAAATATTTTTTATTACATAAATAGTGTTTCACTAGAATATTCTTTTTATGTCTATAGGAAATTTGTAAAACTTTCAATAAATAAAAACTCATTTTACTCTTAGAATAAGAGTAAAGGAAATCAACTCTTAAAGTTTTGAAAGTAAATGAAACATATTTAATGGTAACAGTAGTATATTCTTAGGATAAATAGATAAAGCTAGCTTATTGAACTTATAAAAAGTGATAAGTAAATATAAAAGACAAATGCAGTTTTTAGAAAAATAATGGTGTGATATACATATATCACACCATTATTTACTAGTCTTAGAAAACTATATAGTTCCATGAAATGGACTAGTTAACTAAAAAATTGTATTGAAAAAATTCTAGTCAAATATTACTGTTCTATAGTTTTCAATGCCTGTTCTAGCCATTGTTTCTTTGAATCTAGTTCAACAGTTAGTTTAGCAACTGCTGCGTCATCACCTTTAGCTTTGGCTTTTTCAATTTTTTCTTCTAGCTCTGGAATTGAAGCTTGAAGTAGACCTGCAAGTCCTTGAGCACGAACTTTAGTTTCAGGGTTTGAACGCTGCCATTCTTCTTCCTCAGCACGTCGAACAGCATCTTCAACTGCACGAATACGTGACTGTACTTTCTTTACATCAGAACGTGGAACACGGCCAATTTCATCCCATTCCTGCAAAATGTCACGAAGAGAGTTTTTAGCAACTTCGAGATCTGTTATAGGTAGCAAGCTTTCAGCACGCTCAAGCAAAGCCAACTTTAGCTCTAAGTTCTTTGAAAATTCTTCGTTCAAAAGAGCATTTTGTTCATTCTTTGCATCAAAGAATGTTACTTGTGCATTTCTGAAACGCTCCCATAGCTCATCATCTAGCTTACGGTTAGCCTTTGGTGCTTTCTTCCACTCTTCCATTAGATCACGGAAAGCTGTAGTGGTCTTTCCCCATTCTGTTGATGAAGCTAAGGATTCAGCTTTGGCAACTAGCTCTTCTTTGATAGCTTTAGCTTGGGACTGAACCTGATCAAGCTGTGCAAAGAACTGGCGACGTTGACGATCAAAAATTGTACGAGCTTGTGAGAAACGCTTCCACAAAGCATTTTCTGTTTTACGATCTAAACGTGGACCGTGACGTTGAGAATCTTTCCATTCTTCAAGTAGGTCTCGTAGAGTCTGACCGGATTGTTTCCAGTTAGTTGCCTGACCACAGTTGTGTGCAATTTCTTCAGCTTTCTCAACAATAGATGTTCTAATGGCTAAAGTTTTTTCGCGCTGAGCAATACGGTTAGCTTTTAGTTCTTCTTTTCTTGCTTCAACTTTTGCTTTCAAAGCTTCAACGCTAGCGTGTAGAGCATCAATATCACCAATAATTGCTGGATTTTCTAGCAATGTTTCAATTGATTTCATAGGAGATTCTAAGTCTTTTAAACTCAAATTGCTAATACGAGAAGAAAAAATAGTTATTTGTGTTTTTAAATCTAAATAACGACGAATATAAAGTTCGAAAGGACGTTCAGGTACATCAATTGGGAACTGGCCTATCAAACGTTTTTCATCCCCTTGTAATACATACACATTACCATCATCGTCGATAGCACCAAATTTTGAATACTGTGCATACTCAGCTTCTGTTATGGAAGCTTCAACTTTAGGGGTTGAAACATTTGCTTTTACTTCATCTGACATATCAAAACTCCTTCAGAGAAAAAGACGGGGTAGAAACACCGTACACGATTAATTCACATCTTAAATAACAAAGACCCAGATTCATTCTATCAATTTTATGTATATTTTTTTAAATAAAATAGCGAATTTTGTAACAATATATCAAAAAACTCTAACACATAGCTAAAATGTACCAAAACAATGTAAGATAGCAGTATGGCAGGAATGATAAGACGTGAAGATATAGAAGAAATAAGAAATAGAGTTAAAATTGAGGATATAATTTCAACCTACGTAACTTTACGTCCTAGCGGAATAGGTAGTTACAAGGGATTATGTCCTTTTCATGACGAGAAAACTCCTTCTTTTAGTGTTAGAAGTCATTTGGGTGTATGGCACTGTTTTGGGTGCGGTAAAAGCGGGGATGCGATAGCTTTTATTCAAGAAATCAACCAAATGCCCTTTCAAGATGCAGTTGAATTTTTAGCAGATAAAGTTGGAGTATCTTTAACCTATGAAAAGGGAAATGTTAATCCTAATAATAAAACTAATCTAAATGCTAGAAAAGCAACAATAGAAATTAATACAATTGCTAGCCGTATATATGAAGAGAACCTTTTAAAACCTAAAGGAATTGAAGCAAGAAAATTTTTGGCTTCAAAAGGATTCACAAAAGAAAACTGTAAGACCTATTCTATCGGGTATGCAAGTGATAAATGGGATGAGATAACTAGCATACTAATGCACAAAGGCTATACACAAGATCAACTTTTAGCTAGTGGTATTGCTTCGAAGTCTTCTAGTGGTAAGGTCTATGATCGTTTTAGAAACAGGGCAATTTGGCCAATAAAAGATATAACTGGTCAGATAATTGGATTTGGTGCTAGACGTTTAGATGACGAAGATAAAAATACACCTAAATATTTAAACACCCCTGAAACTATAGCTTATAAAAAGAATCAAGTTTTATACGGTTTGGATATTGCTAAGAAAGAAATTGTAAATAAGAAACAAGTGATTATAGTTGAAGGGTACACAGATGTTATGGCTGCGCATTTAGCTGGTTTGAAAAACACTGTGGCTACTTGTGGTACTGCTTTTGGTAGTGAGCATACTAAACTAATAAAGCGTTTATTGGGAGATGGCGTATCTATTTCTTCAAGCGTAACTATGTCTAGTGGCAAAACTTATGGTGGGGAAGTAATTTTTACTTTCGATAGTGACGAAGCTGGACAAAAAGCAGCGCTTAGAGCTTTTAATGAAAACCAAAATTTTGTAGCCCAGACTTTTATTGCTTTAGACAATCAAGGAATGGATCCATGCGATATACGTTTATTGCGAGGAGAAGAACAATTACAAGAGATAATTAAAAACCGCATACCTCTAGTTGAATTTGTATTAAAGTCATCTATTAAAAACTTAGATTTATCTACGGGAGAAGGCAGAACACAGGCTAAAGAAATATGTATACCTATAATCGGTAAAATAAAAGATAAAAGCTTACGTGACGAATATTTGAGAATAGTTTCAGGATGGATAGGGATAGATGTTACTTTACCTAGAAACTTCAATGCTTCTAACCCACGTATTAATCAAAATACTCAGCCTGTGCCAACTAGTTCTGTTCAAGGACAAATTGCTAACACAAAAGTATCTATTCCTGAAAAAAATGCACTAGAAGTACTATTACAACTGCCAGAATACATAGATAGTGAAATTTGGAGCAGGATAAATGTCGAGTGTTTTATGACTCCTTCGTATAGGCAAATTTTTAATACTATACAAAATATTGGTGGATCTAATTTATATAGTCAGATACTTGAGACTGAGAATAATAATCACAACACTACTACTAAAATATGGGTGGAAAAAATAGCTGAAAGTGTTGATCCAACTATAAAAAATCTAGTTTATAAAATAGCTGTCACCACTATTCCACAAAATAAAAAAGAACATTTGCAAAAATATGCTAACGATATAATAATTTTTCTATTAAATAGATATTACGATGAGCAAGCTAAAATACTCCATGCAAAGCTAAACCGTATAGGGGTGAAAGATCCAGAATATGCTGGTGTATTTCAAGAAATAATGAATATCGAAAATGAAAAACGTATGCTTAAACGTTACTAATTTATACTAAAGTTGAAACATATGAGCTGATAAGACACAAAATAAGGTTCAATTTCGATTTTATAACAAATTGTGAAATACTCACCTAGTTTGTGAGCATGACAGTCTTAAATTTATGCAAAAGCTATAACTATTTTAAAGTTTCAGAGTCTGTCTTTGGTGAAAACTTTGCTTTAACTTCGAGACATTTAGCAGTACTTGGACCTTCTCCTTCAGGGAAAAGAACTTCTTTATAATAGCAAAGCTCAATAATTGACTCACGTATATCTGCAAGAGCACGATGTCCTCCGTTTTTATCAGGCTTGTTATAAAAGACTCGTGGGAACCATCGTTTAGATAACTCTTTAATAGTTGAAACGTCAACAATACGGTAGTGCAAATGTTCAACTACATCAGGCATCTGTTTTTCTAAAAACATTTTATCAGTAGCTATAGAATTACCAGCGAGTAGAGCCTTTTTAGCGTCAGGAACGAAACGTTTTATATAGTCTAAAACCATTTCCTGAGCAACTTTTATATCAACGCCATTAGGTAATTCATCAATTAATCCGGACGTAGTATGCATATTGGTGACAAAATCATTCATATTATTAAAAGCAAGTTGTGAAGGTTTGATAACAATGTTAAAACCTTCATCTATAATATTTAAATCTCCATCTGTAACGATAACAGCTACTTCGACTAATTCATCTATATTTGTATCTAAACCAGTCATTTCACAGTCAATCCACACTAGAGGATTCTTAGTAGTTACAGTGTTCATAATATTACTTTCTAACTTACGTTTTTTAAAATAGCTACTATAAAATTGTAACGAAAAAAAATAAAAATGCACTTTTTACATTATTTTATATTAAATCTAGAGAAATAATTATTGTAAAATAGTTCCAGTTATACACTACGTAATCGTTTAAGAAGGTAATAATGCTTGAGAAAGAAAAAGTAGAAAAAGCAGTCGCTACACTTGAAGGAATAGTCGAAAAAACTCCTATTCAAATAAGTACGAGATTATCAGAAAAATATGATTGCAATGTTTTTTTCAAGCGCGAAGATATTCAAAAATGTAGATCTTTTAAAGTTAGGGGCGCCTATAACTCTGCCTCACAACTAAGCGAAGCTGAAAAACAAGCTGGAGTTGTGTGTGCTTCTGCTGGAAACCACGCCCAAGGTATAGCCTATGCTTGTTCTAAACTAGGAATTAAAGGAACTATTTTCTTACCAAGTAATACCCCTAAACAAAAACGTAGAAGAATTAGCTCTATTGGGGGTAAATGGGTAGAACCAATAGTAGTAGATGGTAACTTTGATTTAGCTAATAAAAGTGCTTTTGAAAAAGCTGAATCAGAAGGAATGATTTACGTTCATCCGTATGATAGCGAAAAAACTATATATGGACAGGCAACTATAGGGTATGAAATAGATAAATATTTCTCTGAAGATATAGAAACTGTGCTAATACCAGCTGGTGGTGGGGGACTGCTATCAGGAATAGCTTTTTGGATTAAAAATAATAGACCAAACACTAGAGTTGTTGCTGTGGAACCGCAAGGTGCAGCATGTGTCAAAAAAGCTATCGAAGCTGGACAGCCAGTGCAGCTTGATAAAGTTGATACATTCGTTGATGGTACAGCAGTAGGTAAAGTTGGAAAAATTCCTTTTGAAATAATAAAAGAATACGTAGATGAGTTTGTAGCTGTACCAGAGGGTGCAGTATGTGCTGAAATGCTTGAGATGTATCAGACAGATGGCATTATTGCTGAACCAGCAGGAGCTTTAGCAAGCGCAGCAATACCTTTCCTTAAAAACAAGCCTAAAGGAAATGTTATATGCATTGTTTCTGGTGGGAATAACGATTTATCTCGTTATGCTGAAATAATGGAAAGAGCAGCTGTATACGAAGGATATCGTCGTTACTTCTTAGTTTCTTTTCCACAGCAACCAGGCGCATTACGTCTATTTTTGGAGGATGTTTTGCAAGCAGGCGAAGATATTGTTTACTTCCAGTATATAAAGAAAAATAACAGGGAAAATGGTCCAGCATTAGTAGGATTAGACTTACAAGACCCTCAAGACATATCCTCGCTACGAAAAAGGATGCAAGAATCTATTTTACATATTGAAGAACTCAACCAAGACTCAGAAATATTGAGAATGCTAATATAAATTGACTTTCCACTCTTAGAAAGATATATAATTATATATCTTGTGAAGGGCAGTTTATATAAAACCTACGAATATAAGTAAGAAGTGATATTTTACAATTCCCATTATACTAAACGCACTCGATTTAAAATGTGAATATTATTCCTTTTGTTACAAGTGCTCATATAAATATTCACATTAATGTTGTTAATAGAAGATAAAAATACTTATAAAATAGGTGAAAATATGCAAAAAGAAGTGTCTGTTAAGACTTGGGTAACTTTATGTATTTTACTACTGCCAACGCTAGTTGTAGCGATGGATACAACTATCCTTCTCTTTGCTTTACCTGAAATTTCTATCGCATTACATCCATCAGCAACAATGCAACTGTGGATAGTTGATATGTACTCTCTTATCATGTCAGCTTTTCTAGTAGCTGCTGGAAATTTTGCTGATAGAATTGGTAGAAAGAAACTACTTTTGCTCGGTACAGTAGGTTTTACTTTAGTTTCAGTTGCAGCAGCATTTTCTACCTCAGCTTCACTCTTGCTGATATGTAGGGGATTGCTCGGATTTTTTAGTGCAGGTATAGCACCTACGACTCTTTCGAATATAAGAGTTATGTTCGAGAAATCAGATAAACTTCCTATGGCTATCGCAATTTGGATATCTACTTTTTCAGTAGGAGCTGCAATAGGACCAATAATTGGTGGGGTATTGCTAGAATACTTTTATTGGGGATCAGTATTTCTAGTAACTTTACCGTTTACTATACCAGCACTTGTGTTAATACCTTCTTTGTTGAAAGAAACTAAGGACACTAACCCAGGACCTTTAGATTTTACTGCTATTTTGCTATCTATAGTGGCAATAACAAGCTTCGTATACGTTATTAAGTATTCTGTAACAGAGGGGATAAGTTTCACATCAGTTATGCTTATATTGGTGAGCATAGTTTCTGGTTATGCATTTGTAAAACACTTGTCCTCTAAAGAAAACCCAATGTTTGACATTATGCTTTTTAAAAATTCTAACTTTGCTGGTGGAATTGTAGTAAATGTTATTGGGGCTTTCTCTCTGATGGGCTTCACATTCGTTGTAACGCAGTTTTTGCAACTAGCTGCTGGATTTTCTCCTATGACAGCTGGGCTGTTGATGTTGCCTTCTTCTTTTGCTTTCTTTATAGCTGGAATGATAGTTGTGCCACTAGCTAAGCGTTTTTCAAAGAAAATAATAGTAATATCTAGTCTGTTTATAAATCTTTTTGCCTACGTGTTTTTAGCTGTAATAGGTGCAAATAATACAACTATAACTATAAACATTATTTGGTGCTTTTTAGGTATTGGGATTGGATTTGTAGAAACTATAGCTTATGATTTGATAATTGAAACTGTGCCTATAAATAAATCTGGTGCAGCCTCAGGTATATCTGAGTCAGTTTACGAACTTGGCATGGTTATGGGAGCTGCTGTTATAGGATCAGTAATGAACTGGGGATATAAATTACATCTACTTATTCCTGATGGTTTATCAGACAAAGATTTACAGGTAGCTAAAGAAACTTACAGTGGTGCTATAGATGTTGTTAATTCACTAGTTTATAAGAACCCAGATTTAGCTCGTAATCTTGCTCAAAATGCTAAAAGTGCATTTATGTATGCGATTCCAATAGTTGGTATAATAAACGTTATTTTGATGGTAATTAGTGTTATTTTAGCTTGGAAAATTTTATTTAGAAAAAGTAAAGAAAGTTATGATAACAGTTTAGCTTAGTTAACGTTAAGACTTTTTATGCAAGATACTTGTATATGAAAAATATATAAAAATACTATAAGTAACTTTAGATAAAATGTAGAAGAATAATTAGCGATATAAGATAATTAAACAGTATGAAATTAGGAGTATATTCATGGTTATGAAAATTTATTGTACTGTATCACCTGTTTTTGAGGAGAATTGCTATATTGTTGTAAACGATAAGAATCAAGCTTTAATAGTAGATCCAGGCGCATATACTAAAAAGATGATTGATATGCTGATGGAAGATATAAATGCTGAGCCTAAAAGTATACTTCTAACTCATGGGCATCTTGATCACATTTGGGACGCTGGTAAATTCAATATACCAACTTATATTCCTAAGCCTGATATGTACCGTTTAGATGATCCGTACCAGCATTTTGGTGAAGAAATTGCTAGAAATTTTAGAATTTTAGCTAACGAAGAATTCGTTCCTATAAAAAATATTCAGCCTTTGCCAGATGAAACTTATACTACAGCTTTTGAAATAATCGATGGATTTTTCCTACGAGGAATACCAACACCTGGACATACTGAAGGATCAAGCATATTTTTATTCTCTTGTGAGATTGAGGACTACACAGCTCGCGGAATAAAAAATGAACATAACTTATATGCTTTTGGGGGAGATGTAATATTTGCGTCTAGTGTGGGAAGAACTGACCTACCAGGAGGAGATCGCACACAAATGCTACAGTCTTTGCGTACTATATGCAATATAGTTGACCCTCGTACTATATTTTTAACAGGTCATGGTATTCCAACAGCATTATGGTATGAAAAAGAAAATAATTCTCATATAAAATACGCAATGAAAATGGGATAGGTAACAAAAATTAGCTAATTTCTCGTTACATAAATGAACCTTTTTATAAATCATAGGTGCAAGTATTAAATACTTTTGCTGTTTAATAAATGTGTAAAAGTATGTTTAAAAGGTATATTTATACTCATATTTATAAGTAATACAGTAAATAATTCTTCTAAGAATAAACTTTGTTCAGTGCACGAAGATAAGATATTCTCAGTTTAAATAAAAAGTAGCCGTATTTATTACGCTCACTGCAAAACACGGCTACGCTCTCAAGAATACTTTGAGGAATTACCTCTTTTTCTTGTTTTTCTTTACCTTTTTAGATGCCCCTTTAGGAATGAAATCTTTTCCTTTTCTTTTCACACGAATATTATCGTAATGCTTACTTGGAGAAGAAATTCTACCTCGTCCGCCTCTATTGGAACTCCTAGTTTTTGGACCTTCATCTAAAGAAATTAGTAAAGATCTATTCCGAACTTGAGTGTTTTGTAGGCGACGCATATCTTTACCAGATATTTCTTGATTTACATCAACTAAAGTAAAAGTAGGCAATATATCTATACGGCCAATTTGGCTTCCTTTAAGTGACGATTCTCCAGCCATAGCACCAACAATTTCACCAGGGGAGACATTGTCTTTACGACCTACTTCAATACGGTAACGAGTAAAGCCTTCTTGAACTGCACGGCTTCGTTCTCTAGAAGAATAACCTCCACCTGTACCTCGTGAAGATTTACGGCTAGATTTATCTCGTCCTTCTTCAAATACGGCACTGATGAATTCTCCATTTTCATCAACTGACTCTTCATAACGTATTCTGTTTTTTTCTTCCCTAAGTGAAGGTCCTTCGTCACCTACAGTTAATGCCAGCATTGCTGCAGCAGCATCAACTGGTGAAATATCGTTACTTTGGCAGAAAGATGTAAATATTTCTTTATATAGTTCTAAACGAGGTTTAGTTACTCGTTGTGAAATATTTTCCATTTGAACTTTAGCTTTATGTTCTGATACATCTTTTGGAGTAGGAATCGCTACTTCTTCTAGTTTTGCACCTGTAAGCTTTTCAATCTGACGTAGCTTGTAGCTTTCTTTTGGAGTTAGGAAAGTTAAAGCTTCACCTTTACGTCCAGCACGACCAGTACGTCCAATACGATGTACATAAGCTTCATTTTCACGAGGTACATCAAAGTTTACGACCAGTCCAACACGCTCAATATCTATACCGCGAGCAGCCACATCTGTTGCAACTAGAATATTTAAGCTACCATTTTTTATGCGTTCAACAAGTCTTTCACGCTCTCTTTGAGGAACATCGCCACTTATAGTTGCAGCCATAATTCCTCTAGCGCCAAGTTCAATTGCTACTTCTTCAGCTGTTGCTCTTGTCCTAACGAAAACTATAGCACCACCATAATTTTTTACTGACAATACTCGTGACAAAGCACCTACTTTATGCTTGAAAGGAACCACAGCATAAGTCTGGTGAATATTTTTTGTCGTAGTAGATTGCTTAGTAATGCTTACTTCTGTTGGATTATTCAAATGATTATTAGCAATTTTTCTTATATCTTCAGGCATAGTTGCTGAGAATAAAGCTGTTTGTTTAGTATTAGGAATATCAGTAACAATATTTTCAACGTCCTCAGCAAAGCCCATACGTAACATTTCATCAGCTTCATCTAGGACTAAGAAAGAAACATTAGTTAAATCTAATGCCTTCTTTTCCATAAGGTCCATGATTCTACCAGGGGTACCTACCACTATTTGTGCACCAGATTTAAGTGCTTCTATCTGTGGTGTATAAGAAGATCCTCCGTAAACAGCAACAACTTTTACCTTTGATTTAGGGCCTAAAAAGCTGTCCATTGCATTTGCGCTTTGCATTGCTAATTCACGTGTAGGAGCTAGAATAAGAGCTTGTACATTTTTAGCATTAGGGTTGATTTTCTCTAGGATAGGCAATGCGAAAGCAGCAGTTTTACCAGTACCTGTTTGAGCTATACCTACAACGTCTTTTCCCTCTAACAATAACGGGATTGTTTGCACCTGAATAGGGGTAGGAGTAACATATCCTACTTTTTCAATTGATTTTAGAATTTGATCTGATAAACCTAAACTATCAAACGTAATTTCATTCATATCTTTATTAGTATCTTCGATACTTGTATATTCGTTCATTCACACACTTCTACTAAATAATATTAACAAGAGTAAATTTTACACGTTTTTTGAGAAAAATACGATTAAAACATAGTAAAAAGGATAAGTTGTTATTGTTTTGCCTAAATACTAACAGATTATTGTAAATAACACTTGTATATTTACTATAAGTAGATTTTGCAAAAACTAGATTTATACTAAATTGTTTTCCTCATAATATTTAGTCGTAAATGTATATGTTTTCCAAGCAGCATAAAATCCTATCAAAGCTACTATAAACATCAAGAATCCACTTGGTAAATATGGCCAAGGATGGGCGCTGGAAGAAAGAGGTGTATATAGCACACCAATTAAAGCTAATAGTAGTGCTGAGCCGTAGGAATCGCCGACTTGTAATGCTGAAGAAATATCACCATGATTTTCCTCTGGAGTTACTTCTAAAGCAAGCACAGAACAAGTAGAAACAATTAATCCAGTCCCTAATGAAGATAATGCCCAACCTGACAGTAATACTATGAAGTTTATGCTATCGAACATACCTATTATTGACAGTACAGTGCCAAAAATTGTTATTATTCCACCAATTGGAATTAGTTTTTTACGCGAGTTTTTATCTTTTATGCGTCCTTGTATGAAAGATCCTAAAAACCAACCGATGGATCCTATGCTGACAAGGAAAGCTACAGTTTCTACATCCCAGCCTCTACCAATGACTAGTATTAGAGGAATTAGGGTTTCGCTACCAATGACTATTCCTAAAGTTAAACCACGCACAGCAATAATTGAAGATATTCCTTCTCGTAAAGAAAAAGTACCTTCAGGTAAGACAAAGCGAATAGAAAATGTGGCTAAAATAATGCAAAGCAATACTGCTGGAACCATTTGGTTAGTTGGAAGCACAGCAGCAATTTGCGATAAAGCTATGAAAAATCCTCCACCTAATGCTCCGAGTAGAACTTTCTTTGCTTTAGGAGTTATTGGTAGATTTTTTGGCTTTAACATAATGAGCATAGGCACTAGTAGTAGCATAGCCAAAATAACGAAAGGTGGAATAGCTAGGAATACCATTCGCCAGCCATAATACTTATTTATAATCGAAGCACCATAAGGGCCAATTATAGCCGGAATAATCCAAGCGGCTGAAAATACTACAAAAAACATTGGTCTCTTAGTTGGTTCAACTACTGATCCAACTATTACATAAAAAGGCACGATAAGCATACCAGCTCCAAGGCCTTGTACTGCACGACCTATGATGAACAGTACAATTTCTGAAGCTATTCCTGAAAGTATTAGCCCGAAAGTAAAGATAGTAGTTCCAACTATTATTACTTTCTTTGGGCCTTTGCTATCACACCAGATTCCTGATAGGGCTGTAGAAAAAATTTGAACAGCCATACTCATACCTGCAGCTAGAGGATAGTAAGTAACAGCTTTCAAATCGCGTGTAACTTCAGGCATAATTGCTGTCACAGCAATGCCTTCAAATCCTAGGAAAAGAATTACAGAAGTCATACCGACTAATAGAGCAAGAAGTTGTTTACTACTTACATATTTTTTTGTGTTATTACTCATGGCTATACTTATTTTACTGCTAATAGTGTTTGCTAATTGAAATGCATAAAATTTTATCATATTTGTAACAGATAAGATAAGTTTATGTAAAAAATTATAAACCTTAGTATAGGATATTGAATAGCACTTTAGATAATTGTGTAAAAGGAATCGAAGATGAAATTTTTTGACAGAATTTTTCGAAGGTCAAGTTATACAGAAAATACTATTAGTGAACATGAGTTTGAAGAAAAAGTTCTAGGTAACCAAAACCAATTGTGGAATTACTTTCCTATGAAAGATAAAAGTAATATGTTTGAAGATTGCCGTTTTAAACTAGTAGTCATAGAAGAAATCTTAGATAAAAACCCTAGTTTTTTGAGCAATCTTGATATATTAGACAAGAAATATGCTGACTATGATTTTTATGACTCAGGTACTGATTACATATCGGATTACTGGGAATTTTTCGAAAATTTAGAATTGACTGAGGAAGATTTATTAAAAGTTCAGACTTTAGTATTTGATGGAGGCTTGGAAATATACCACAAGATTTGTCCTGACTGGGATGGGGAAGATGATATGTTTTTAGTTACATCTATAAGTGGATATGAGAAACTGAGCATTTTAAAGGAAGTGCATTACATATCGAATTGTGATGAATATATTCTTCAACCTTTGAAACAAAGTCCAAACATAAACTTTAGATAGCATTTTATTGTAACACTCGTAAAGTAAGGCTTTTGTGTATACTTAAGTTTTATTTTTGGTTCTAGTATTAGTGATAGTTTACACTCATAAGCATTTTACTTTATATTGTATTTCAAGCTTTCTCTAACTAATACGTCGAGTGCATCTATAGTTTTTACTTCAGAAGTTATAGGTATTAAGCTAAGCTCTGTACAAGCTATAATACCAATGGTTTCTTCATCACAGTAGTTACTTAAAATCTCATTAAAACTATTAGATGTTACGTCACCGTTTTCTTTGATGTCATATATTATCTTCATTACTTCATTTTGTATATCTGAAGGTAAGTTAACTAGTTCGATACCGTGTTCATTTGCATATCTATTATATATTTTTGACGATAAAGTACCTTTAGTTCCAAAAACGCAGGCTTTCGAAAAGTTAGACGATTTTACTGCTAAAATCGTTTTTTCTACCATATTAATTACTGGAATATTAGTAAAATCAAGGAAATTATTATAGTAGTAATGGCTTGTATTACAAGGAATAGCAATAGCATTTACTTTGGCGTTATTTAAAATTTCAAAGTCACTTTTAATACAGTCAAGAAATTTTTCTGGAGTGTTATTTAGTATGCATTCAGAACGATCAGGTAGGGTAGCGTGATTCAAGATAATTACATTTATATGATCGCTATCACTTTTAGCTGATGATGAAGTAACTAGTTTTCTAAAATATTCAGCTGTTGCTAGTGACCCCATACCACCTATAACACCTAGGTTATACACGTTTTTACCTTATCTTTCTGAAAAATTTTCTAAATAATTTCTTGTTGAAGTTAAACCATGGTTTTAAATCTGTTACTGAAAAAATGGCTGGGGCTAGGCGTTTACCTAAAATCTTAAAGAAAGATTTGAATAATGAAACCTGACCTGTTTTCGCATATTTTAGTATTGACAACAAATCTTCATAGCCGTAAATAAAAGCGTATCTAGTATCGTAGTCAACATATTTATTTTTGATTTTACTTTCTTGCCCTGTTAACTCTAAGTACGCAATGTATGGCATATTTATACCAAGTTTATAAATAAGATTGTTGAAATTAGTAGTTCTAACATTAATTTCTATCAAGTAAACTTCACCAGTTTTTTCGTGTTTTTTATATTCGATTTCACCAAATCCCTGATAGCCAATTGACTCTAAGAAATTTTTGCTATTTGAAACCAATTCAGGCAAGTACTTTTGCTGAGTAAATACTGAGGCACCAAAATTAATAGGCCATTGACGTTGCTTTTGAGCTGTCATGTAATGTGTTGTTTTTCCTTGCTTATTTATATAGTAATCATAGGTAAGCATATGGTCATCGAAACCTGGAATTATTTGTTGTACAAATACTTCAACATTATGTTTCTTAGCTTTTTCTATACCTTCTTGTAACTTTTTAGGATTCTCACACAAAAATACTTTTGAACGGAAAACTTTAGTAAATTCAACAGTATCAGACGGCTTTATTATGCATGGGTAACCAATTTTTTCTACTTTTTCAAGTAAGTTTTCTTCATCTACAGAAAAAGATTCAGGTACAAGCACACCGTGTTCACTTGCAATTTTATGAAGTACTACTTTATCCATAAGCTTGCTGTTCAACGAGTTTGGAGCTTGGCTTATTAGAAAATATTCAGAAAGCTTATCATAATACCTATCAATAAATTCTACATATTTATCATGAGAAGGTAACAGTACAGGTTTTTTAGCTTGAGCTTTACCAAATTGCAATAGTTTAGTTAAAGTTACTTCATTAACTTCAGCCAGTTCTTTTATCTCTAAAAATTCAGATATGTATTTAGATTTCGCTCCATAAGAGTTTTTTAAGTCATAGTCACAAGCAACTACGTGTACGCCTTCTTTTCCTAGACACCTAATTATGCTTAGACCGATATAATAGTTACAGCCCAATACTACTGCCTTATGCATATCTCCCCCCAAAGATACGATAAAATACTGCGATATTTATTAATAGTCTTTATTTATTTGTTTAATTAATTATTTCTTACTCTTCTATAAAGTATTGTGTATACCAGACCAAGAAAGCATAAATTGTATATACTTTTCGACCATTATTAGCAACATTATTGTAATGGTTATCAAGTAAAGTATTTATCTTTTTTACATCGAAAAACTCGCTCACAAAGTCCCTATTAAACATTTCTTTGACAATAGAGTAGTATTTTTCTTCTTTTATAAAATTGATGAATGGTACTAAGAATCCAACTTTCTTTCTGTTAGACCAAGCCTCAGGTATTGATTTTTCTGCAGCTTTTCTGAACGCATACTTTGTGGTTGTCTTATGTACTTTGTATTTTGTAGGTATTTTTCTAGCTACATTCCACACTTCTTTATCTAGCAGTGGCACACGTAACTCTATGGAGTTCGCCATAGTCATTTTATCTGCTTTTAACAAAATATCGTCAATAATCCACATATTCATATCTAGGTAAATACGCTTAGAGACTTCGTCCATGTCTTTTACATCTTCGTAGTATTTCCTAGTTAAATCAGTCATACGGACATTATTTTTATAATCTGGAGTCAAAATATCGTTCGCTTGCTCATCAGACATGATTTTAGCTTGACCGATATAGGAATCTTCAAGTTTTTGTCCGAATTTAGTAATAATAGTTTTACCGTGGAAATGGTTAGTGTTTCTGGTTATATTGAATAAGAACTTACGTATAAAGAATGGCAATTTAGCATAAGTGCGTTGTAACCAAGGCAATTCATACTCGTTGTATCCAGCGAACAGCTCATCAGCACCTTCTCCAGATAGGACAACTTTTACGTGTTCTCGAGCTAGCTTTGAGAGGAAATATAAAGGTACAGATGATAAATTAGCGTGTGGTTCATCTGAGTAGTACTGGACTTTTTCAATTCCCTCAAAGAATTCATCTGGAGTAATAATCTTTGAGTAGTTTTGTATGCCTAGCATATCTGAAAGTTCTTTAGCATAAGTAGTTTCGTCAAAGCCCTCGTTGTTGAACCCAACTGAGAATGTCTTATCAACCATGGCTTTTGAAACCACGTAACTGGAATCAACACCACCTGATAGGAAAGAACCTACTTCAACATCGCTAATTTTATGGTATTTAATTGAATTATCAACAATGTCTTCTATGTTTTTTACACTTTGTTCAAAGCCTACATCTTCATAATCTAGTTCGAGATTAAAATATCTTTTTATAGTTAATTCATTGTTTTCAATAGTAAAATAGTGTCCAGGGCGTAGCTTATTTATTCCCTTGAAAAAGGTTTCTTCTAGAGGATTGTATTGGAAAACAAGATAGTTTTTTAGAGCTTTTCTATTGATTTCTTTCTCAACAGATGGGTGTTTTAGGATAGCCTTTGCTTCTGAGGCAAATATAAATTCTTCCCCTATGTATGAATAGTAATATGGTTTGATACCAAAATGGTCTCTAGCGCCGAATATTTTTTGTTTCTCGCTATCCCAAATTGTAAACGCAAACATTCCACGTAGTTTTGATAGTATGCCTTCTTCACCGTATTCTTTGTATCCATGTAAAATTACTTCAGTATCAGTTTTGGTTTTGAAAGCATAGCCTTTTTCTAGCAAGTCTTGTCTTATTTCTTGGTAGTTGTAAATCTCACCATTAAAAATAACTACTGTTTTATCTTCAGCATCAGTAATAGGTTGATGTCCTGCACATAAATCAATAATACTTAGTCGTCTAAAACCAAAGTTGATAGGGTCGTTTTGATAGTATCCTTCATCATCAGGACCTCTATGAGAAACCATGTCATTCATATTTTTTATAACAGAGTCATCATATTTATTTGAGCTATAGTATCCAACAAAACCGCACAAAGCATTCCTCTATCTTCTATGGTTGTGATTAGTATTTAGTACACAAGTCACATCAAATTATTTGTAAAAGTAAGTAGTGTCAGGTAAAACAACTATAGTACTTAGGCACAACTTTTACTAACTAGAAGTATATATACACACAAATCTAAAATCAATCTTATAGACATTGTATAATGCTCTGATTTCAAAGGTTACTTACCAAATAAAAGCTAAAACTACGAAGAGCAAATTAGTAATTATTAAACATAATTTGATAGAAAATTATTAATAATATACACAAAAATCTTGTAAAGACTTTGGTGACACTTACAAGTGACAATGATAAAATTATCTGACCAGTAAATAACCTGGGAATTGTTCTGAAACTGAGTAAGGTGTGAATTGACTAAAGATTTATTCCCTAAAATGAGTAAACGCACTCTAGGGCTTTTGGCTTTTTCTATGACATCTATTTTATGGGGAACTACATTTGTTGTTTTAAAAAATGTATCTCAAGAGTTTTCTCCATCATTTTTATTATCTATTCGATATGCTTTCGCTCTGATTGCCATATTCCCTATAGCTTATCCAACTTTGAAAAAGCTTGATAAAAAGACATGGTTGTATGGCTTTTTGATGGGCTTTACAATGTGGGCTTCAAATATTACTCAAACTGCGGGTATATATTTAGGTACAACCCCTGGTAAATCAGCTTTTATAACCACGAGCTACTGTATCATAGTCCCATTTTTGTATTGGGCTTTTACTAGAATAAAGCCAGAGAAAACTAAAGTTATAGCGTCAATATTATGTTTAATTGGTGTAGGAATTATATCCCTATCTGGTGATTTATCAATTAAAACAGGTGATTTTCTAACTTTAGTTACTGGCGTAGCTTTAGGTACAAATATGGTACTTGTTGCAATATTTTGTCATCGTAAAGATGGAAACCTATTAATTTTCCTACAGGTATTTTTCGTGTGGTTACTATCTGTTATAACTTGTGTTGCAACTAATGCTTATCCAGAATCGATTAGTATATCCTCTGTTTTAGGAACAGCTTATCTTGGAGTATTTGCTACGACAGGAGCATTCATTTTCCAAGTTTATGGTTTCAAACATTCAAATGCGACTTCAGGAGCAATAATTTTAGCAACTCACGCTCCTATAGCTGTGTTGCTCTCAATAATTTTCTATGGAGAAGTATTAAATGCAAAGACTATAATAGGATTCATAGTTATATTTATTGCTGTGATTTTATCAGAGATAACTTTTAGAAAGCCTGAAGTAAATAAAACCAAAAATATTTTGAAATCTGTAGAAAAAGAAAAATAATATCTTTAGATAGAACGTAAAAATAGCGTAAAACTTTACTTAATAGTTTTACGCTATTTTATTATGTAAACTAAACTCTAGTTTTAGGAAAATGATTTTAATAAGAAATAAGTTTATGAAAATTTTTCTGCTAGGATTTCAGATACTTTTTCTATAAAGATTTTGTCATCTTCTGTGAAATTTTTTTCTTTATACGAATCAATATCTATTACGCCAAAGACTTCATTTCTTATAATAATTGGAACAACAAGCTCACTCATGCTGGCAGCATCGCAGGCAATATGACCTTCAAATTCGTGCACATTATCTACGATAATACTAGTTTTATTCCGTGCAGAATAACCGCAAACTCCTTTTCCTACTTGTATTCTCCAGCAAGCTATTTTCCCTTGAAATGGTCCTAAAACCATTTCGTTTTCAGATTCCATTATATAAAAACCACACCAATTTAGATTTTCTATACACTCATACAGAAAAGCACTAGTGTTAGCCATAACTGCTACTTGATTATCTTCACCTTGAATAATTTCTTGTAGTTGTTCTAATTGAAAATCGTGATCCATATGCCATCCTTATATAGTGTGTAGTAAATATGAAAATCAATTCAGCAACTTGTATAGTATATTTAGCGAATTTGCCAAGTTCTAATATAGAAGTCAAGTTCACGTTCGATGCTGTCTTTGATATTCTTATCTTGCCTGAAACCATGTCCTTCATTTTGGTAGACTTTTAGTTCTACTTCTTGTCCATTTTGTTTCATTTCGGTATACATATTTTCAGCTTGTTCTAGCGGGACAATCATATCAGCATCTCCTTGTAACAGTAGTAATGGTGCTGAAATGTCTTGTATATAGAACATAGGGGATCTATCTGTCCAAACTTTGTCTTTAGTGTTATTGCTGCCTAGTAATCCGAATAAGTATTGAGATTCAAATTTATGAGTATGTGCAGCTAAAAGTTTTAAATCTGAGACACCAAAATGGCTTGCTCCTGCTGTGAATACATCAGTAAAAGCAAGTGCAGCTAGAGTAGTGTAGCCACCAGCTGACCAGCCGTGTATGGCTATACGATTAGGATCAACTAAACCTTCATTTATCAGATATTTCACACCAGTTACACAGTCGTCAATATCGTATACGCCCCATTTTCCTTTTAGCTTATCTTGGTATTTACGGCCGTATGCTGTTGAGCCTCTATAATTTACATCCAGTAATGCAAACCCCCTGTTGGTCCAATACTGCTTATTTATTTTCATACCAGAGTTAGCTTGAGAAGTTGGACCTCCATGTACTTCCACTATCAAAGGTGGCTTTTCGCTGCTGTCACTTTCATAGTTCTTGGAAGTAGGAAGGTATAAGAATCCATAAGCTGTGTCAGATTCAGAAGTTTCCCAAGAAATGTGCTTAGCAATACTTATATCTTCGACATCTAGTTCTTCCTTGAAACTTGTGCGTAGTAGTTCAAGGTTTTGGTTTCGAATTTGTATAATACATGGTGATATGGTAGGGGAGTTTACAAGAGCAATTACTCTACCATCGCTACAAGCAACATTTCCAAGCGGTTGATATGGAATATGCCATTCTTCTAATTCGCCATTATCTATTCTCATAGTTCCAAGATGCGCGATACCATCGTGATACCATGTTGCAACTATATGATTTTCATCGAATATATCGTAGGTGTGTAAGCCTAAAGCCCAAGCTGGCTGAGTAAAGATTTTGTCAGAGGGGTTCAAATGACGTGTACGCAAGTTATTGTAATCAGTGTTGAATCCTTCTGTGCGGTATATATTAGCAAAACCTGATGAATCATTTACATGGATTAAGTCATTATGTATTGTCCATCGTGGCTGAGTTACGCTTACATTTTCTGTATCGAATAGAACTTTTTGATCATATAAGTTTCCAAAATCATCCACTCTAGCGATATGAAGTTTTGAATAGTCCCAAGGCATATTTGGATGGTTCCAACTTACCCATGCAATGTAGTCGCCATCAGAGTTTATAGTAGGAGAGTTTACAAAGTCTGTACCTTCGAATACAGTGGCAATTTTTTCTTTGTCTCTTGAAGCAGAGCCATCTAGTGGAATGGAAACAAGATAGTTTCTTATATTTTCAGGATCTTCGTGATTTTCACACACTGCGTATACAACGTTTTTATGTAGGTTAAGTTCAAAATCACCAAAACGTAAATCACATATTGGAGTAAGAGGAATTAAGCCTTTAGTAACATTATTCACATCATATTTATAGACTCTGCCGTTTTTAGCATTAGTTACTACTATTACTCCGTTTTGTACGCCATAAGCTTTGCCACCATATTCGTGTACTCGAGTTCTCACATCTAGTAACTCGTTTTCAGGTGTCAGTGGTAAAAATTCACCTATTTGTCCTGTGGGACGACGACGTAGTAAAGCATTTCTACCTTCTTGTTCAGGGCGTTCTTCTACCCAATAAGTATCTTGTGAGTCAACACGTACCTGTGCAAGTGCAACTGTTGAACGAGTTAGGGTAGAAGAGCATATAGAGCTCTCCCATAATCCATACGGTGCTTTTATCTTAGACATGTCTGTTCCTTTGGAGACTTTGCTTATAGACCTACACAGTCAATTATACTCCTAATATTGTTTGCGTAAAAATATATTTCTTATACAGGTAAACGTGTTATACAAGTGATTGTTTTGTAATATTTTTAAAGTGAAAACTTTATATAGTTACTCTTGTATCTTCTCATTAACTTTAGTGATACCTAGTATATATAGCTTTAATGCTTTCCAAGACGCTAAGCCGACTGTTGCTAAAATAATTCCTACTGCTAGTCCTATGAAGAATCCTGGAACTGGAGAGTAATCTAGTACCTGTATATATGGGATACCGTATCCTAAAAGTAAGTATGAAAATAGATTAACTGTTACAGCGATTATGGTAACGACTCCTGAGAATATAAAAGTAGGAGCGAGGATTCCTAAAGTGGGTATAAGTATAATACCGGATAGGCTAGCTAGACTATAAAAAGCACAGGCAAGTAATACTCGTTTAATGCCAGTAGTTTTTTACTAGTTATAAGGTTTGCTAAGTATTCTTTTGCTAGGGTTTTAGGGTTTCCTAGATTTTCAAGTATCTGTTCACTTGATATATTATTTGCTTGCATTTGTGCTATGTTGCTTTTAATTTCAGCTATTATGTCTGTTCTCATGGACAGAGGAAGAGGTTTTAAATTTTTGTTTACTTTATTTAGATATTTTTCAATTTCTACACTCATTTTTTCTCCTTGTGTGAAAATAGATTCTAAAACTAAATTTTGCTTATAGTTTCTTGTAGTTCTTGCCATAACTTAGTTATTTCTTGCAAATATTCACGTCCAGATTCCGTTAGTGAATAGTATTTTCTTGGAGGAATGCCTTGTGTGTTTTCTTCCCAATAGGAGTAGAGAATCCCCTCTTTTTCGAGTCGTCTGAGTAGGGGATATACAGTGCTTTCCTTTGAAGAAATTAGTGGATGTTGATTTAAAACTTGAATTATCTCGTAACCATATTTTGGTGAATTATTCAGTGATTTTAATATGCATAGTTCTAATGTTCCTCGTTTTATTTGAGTGTTCCACTCAGTGATCTTGTTTGTCATAACACCTCCTAACATCAGATATAGTATATCGTCTTGCATAGTATAGTGTCAAATTAAGTACTATGTTTACTTTAGGTATTTTTATGAAACGGTAGAGGTGTTTTTTGATTTGTCCAATTGAAAGATAGGTAAAAAGTTTTAATGTAGATATTGTAAAAATGTAAGTAGTTCTTTTTGAACATACAAATAAAATAAAGTGGTATAGATTTATAAATAGTATAGGGATAATAGCAAAACTGAATTAAATTTTTATAAATATTTTATAGATAATAGAAACTGTAAAATAATAAGAAAAGGGTGTCTTTAAAGACACCCCAATATAAGTTATTTATGGCAATGTTAAAATATCAAAGCCGTTTTCTGTAACTGCGATAGTGTGTTCAAACTGTGCACACCAACTCTTGTCTTTTGTAACTACAGTCCAGTCATCTTCCCATAAATCCCACTCATGAGTACCTAAAGTGAGCATAGGTTCAACTGTGAAAACCATTCCCGGTTCAATTATAGTATCGTGGAGCGGTGAATCGTAGTGAGGGATTATTAGACCAGAGTGGAAAGCCTCACCAACGCCATGACCAGTGTAATCACGCACAATTCCATAGTTAAAACGGTTAGCGTAAACTTCAATAACTCGTCCAATTATATTTACACTACGTCCAGGTTTTGCAGCTTTTATTCCACGCATCATGGCTTCATGAGTACGTTCTATAAGCAGGTGAGATTGCTCGTCAACTTCACCAATCTCAAACATTGTACAAGTATCTCCATGCACACCATCTTTATAAGCTGTGATATCTACGTTTAGAATATCACCGTCTTGTAGAACGTAAGAATCAGGGATACCGTGGCAAATTACTTCATTTACAGAAGTACATATAGATTTAGGAAATCCCATATATCCTAGGCATGATGGATATGCATTATGGTCGAGAATAAACTCGTGAGCTAATTTGTCTAAAGAATCAGTAGTAACTCCTGGCTTTGCAACTTTACCTACCTCAACTAGAGCTTGTGCTGCTATACGCCCAGCGTTTCTTATCAATTCTATTGTTTCAGGGCTTTTCACGTCTGAGGTGGTTACGTTTTCAGGACCATCATGGAAAAGATATTCTGGACGTTGGATATGACCAGGTACAGTTAAGGTATCGGAAACTGTTCCTTTAGATATTGTGCGGTTTGGATGTGACATATACTTCCTAGTAAATATTATTTTTTTGTTTCTAGTAATAATTGTAACGCAAAATTAAGGTCAGAGTTAAAATAACCCTGACCTTACGATTAGTGAATATTTTATATTAGAAGCTGTATTTTTCAGATGGGAATGTTCCTTCACGAACTTCCTCGATATAGTTTGATGTAGCACGATGTAGCTGAGCACCCAAGTCACCGAATTGCTTAGCAAAACTTGGACTCCACTCAGTCATACCTGCCATATCTGCCCAAACTAGAATCTGCGCATCAGTGTCACTACCGGCTCCAATACCTATTGTTGGAATTGAAATTACTTCTTGAATCCAGCTTGTAACCGATGAAGGAATCATTTCTAGCAAAATAGCACTTGCTCCAGAATCTTCTGCGACCTTAGCATCATTTACGATAGCTTCAGCTTCTAGCTGTGTCTTACCTTGGATTTTTTTACCACCAATGACGTTTTCAGATTGTGGAGTGAAACCAATGTGAGCAATAACAGGAATGCCATAAGTTGTAAGCTTCTTGATATGCTCAGCCATACGAGCACCACCTTCAAGCTTTACAGCACTTGCTCCAGCTTTAATTAGTTCTACAGCAGACTCGAAAGCTTGTTCCGGAGTGTTTTCATATGATCCGAAAGGCAAATCAGCAACGATGAAACAACGCTTAGTTCCTCTAAAAACAGCTTCAGTTGCACGTACCATATCCTCAACTGTGACAGCAAGGGTTGTGTCGTAGCCTAGATGAACGTTACCTATTGAATCACCAACTAATAATCCATCGATGCCTGCATCATCAAAAATTGAAGCAGTTAATGCGTCGTATGCGGTTAGCATAGTAATTTTGCGACCCTCTTCTTTGGCTTTTTTTAGGCAAGATAAACTTAATCTAATTGGTTTTTTAATAGTCATCGTTTATACTCCTGAATTTTCTTCACTCCACCTATTTGTTATAGGTATTTTTCTGTCTACTCCAAAAAAAGTAGAGGTAATACGCGGCCCAGTAGGATATTGGCTTCGTTTCCATTCATTTTGTTTTACCAATTTTAGAACGGAGTTTACTGTGCTTATATCATACCCTAAATCAGCTATTTGATTAGCTGAAAGATTTTTATCTATATAGTTTTCAAGTATAGAATCTAAGATAGCATACTGTGGCAAACTATCGCTGTCTTTTTGATTTTCGCTCAGCTCAGCAGACGGCTCTTTATTTATAGAAGAAAGCGGTATAGGTACGGGCTGATTGTATTCTTCAGCTAGTTTATTACGCCACTTTGCCATTTCCCATACCAGAGTTTTGTAGCAGTCTCTTATAGGAGCATATCCACCAGCACTATCTCCATACATAGTGAAGTATCCTACAGCCCCTTCAGACTTGTTGCCATTAGCAACTAGTAAAGCATTCATGTCATTAGCTAGAGCCATCAATATATTAGCTCTAACTCTAGACTGTAAGTTTTCTTCAGTTAACCCGTTTAGCTCTAAGACTTGATCATAACTTTCAACTATAGGCCAAATGTCTATTATATCGTAGTTGAACCCATTAGCTTTTACGCTTTCTTTAGCATCATCAATTGAATGCTGAGAAGAATATTTAGATGGCAATGATAGTGCATATACATTTTTTCCGCCGATACAATCAGCAGCCATAGAAGCGACCAAGGCTGAGTCTATACCGCCAGAAAGCCCTATAATAATTTTTTTAAAGCCATTTTTTTTCATATAGGAATTTAAACCTGTCAAACATGCTCTATATGCTTGTTCAGGTTTAGAAATTTGCATATTTGCTCTACTTGCGCTAATTTGGTCAGTTTCTACATACTTATCGTCAAACAAGACTGATATATTGTCTTCATCAAACCAAAGTGCTTCAGCTTGTAAATGTCCATTTACCGCAACATAAGATGCTCCTGGGAAAATATGATAGTCACTAGCTCCTGCCATATTAGCTTTTAGAACTGTTGCTTTTAGTTTTTTAGATAAAGCTAAATAGTAGTTTTTATTATTAAAGTCTTTATCTATAACATATTCGCTGTTACTTGAAACTAATACTATATTTGGTGAATCTTCTAAAATTTCTTTGCTAACACTTGAGTGACAAATAGCTATCTTATGCTTTTCATATTCAAAAATTTTATAGCCAAGACATGGGTCAATTACTTCAAATTCGACTTTACCCATACATATATCGATAAGGCATTTATCTTTAGGATTTTCGTAGAAGTTATTACTTATAAATATTACGTGAATTCCGCCTAGATTATTCTCAAGTAATTTAGAAGCCAATTTCCTCAAATATATATGGAATGATTCAGTAAAAGACTTTACATTTAGTAGACTACCTAAAGGAGTACCTGTTATAGCGTTAAAAGGCAGTAGCACAATACGAGTATTTAAATCTATCGTTTTAGAGATAGAGTTAACAATCAAGTCGATGTTGCCTTTTAAATCACCGACCGTAGAATCTATTTGAGTAATATTTATTCGTAAAGTCATACACTAATTATATGCATAATACGTAAACTTTTCTTCATATATGCGAAAAATATGTAAATTTTCTTCCTTTTTGTAAATATATATCGAATATTTATGCAAAATTGTTATGTTTGTACTTGTACAATTATAAAACACTTTCCTTATAATGAGGGTTCTTTTCTTCCAATAAACTGTTTGTCAGAACCATTATGAAAGGTAGCATTATTTTCTTTAATTCATGTACTTTCAAATCAAATTTACTGTTAGCCCAATGAATATATACTCCAATCATTCCGTTTATAACAAATTCCATCACATAGTTATTTGAAATGTTATTAATACTTTTTGTGTCGTAGGTATCTATTAAAACTCGTTTTACTATTTTTTTGATTTTAGTTACTAAAGCAGGGTTCCCGCTGTATCGTATCAATGCGTTAGTGTATAAAGCTATAGTTTTATAAGGCCTTTCATTTAAGGCTCTACCTTTATTATTTATAATATTTGTATGGGTTTCTTTTATAAGAAATTCTATTCTTTCAAGTAATTCCTGTTCAATCTGTGAATATAAATCATCTATACTTTGGAAATACTCATAAAAAGTTGATCTATTATATTTTGCTTTCGCGATAATTTTTGTGACAGTTATTTTATTAGGTTTTTCCTCCAAACATAGTTTAATGAAGGTCTTAACTATTTTTGCTTTAGTTTGTGCTGTTATATTCGATTTCTTTTTCATTTCTTAGCTCTCTTACCTACAAAAATACAACAGTTTGTTGGTTGATTAAAATCCTAATAAGTAGACAATAATATTATACAACACTATGTTTGATTTAAAGGATGCAATATGCTTAGTAAAGATATTGAAAAAAATCTTCAGAATAAAGTTTTGGAAGTAAAAGAGATAACTAAAAAATATGGTGATGTGCCAGTTTTAGAAAACATATCTTTTGATTTAGACAGTGGGGAAATTATTTGCATTCTCGGACCGTCTGGTTGTGGTAAAACTACACTTATTCGAAGCATATTAGGAATGGAAAAGCCTAACTATGGCAGTGTAAAAGTATTTTCTCAAGAGTTAAATGATTTAAACATGCTCTCAAAAATTGGTTATATGGCACAGTCCTCATCCCTATATGATTATTTAACCGGTAGACAGCATTTAAAATTTTTTGGGAAATTCTATAAAATATCTCCCAAAGTACTTGAAGAAAGAATTGAATACTTAGCAGATTTACTAGGTTTGACACAGCATTTAGAAAAACAAGTATTAACATACTCAGGTGGAATGAAAAAGCGGTTAGCATTTGCGATAACACTTATACACGATCCTGAAATTATTATTCTAGACGAGCCGACTGTTGGAATAGACCCGGTTTTACGAAAAAGAATTTGGCAAGAAATCATACGACTTAAAAATGAAGGTAAAAGTATAATTGTTACAACACATGTTATGGATGAAATAAATGCTTGTTCAAAGTTACTTTTACTACATTCTGGACATTTAGTCGCTAACGATAGTCCTGAAAACTTACTAGAAAAAACTAATACAGACTCAATAGAAGATATGTTTATATACTACATCGAAAAGGATGGAAAATAATGAACTCCATAAATGTATGTTTAAAAGTATTAAACGAGATTAAAAACGATAAAAGAACTATTGGGTTAGTACTTTTCGCTCCAATTTTAATTTTATCTTTGCTCTACTCAATTACTAGTGTTAATTACGATGAAATCAAAATAGGTGTAGTTGCCTCTCCCAAAGCTATTATTGAAGATATAACAAGTAGTAAAGATCCTAAAGTCAAGGTAAGTAAACTAAAAGAAAGTGAGATAAAAAAGCTATCAGAGGAAAACGAAATAGATTTAGCTATTAAAATAGATGAAAAGTATAATGCTGTATTGTACACTAACGCATATAATACTAAATCTCAAATAGCTACTGGAATAGTTCAAAAATCTATAGCTAAACAAGCCCAAAGCGAAGCAAAAACTCAAATAACTAAACTTTTAAAAGGTCCTGAAAGCAAGATTTTCTTGGAAAATTTACAAAACAGTAAAAGCACGCTAAAAGTAAAGTATTTATTTGGAAACTCTAATACAAGTTTATTTGAAAAATTTGCAAGTGCAATTATTGGAATTTTAGTATTTTTCCTAGTATACCTAATCGGAGGAATTAATTTCTTACGTGAACGCACTAGTGGAACACTGGAAAAGATACTGACAACACCAATAAAAAGATATGAAATAATTCTTGGTTATGTTTTTGGATTTTCTATTGTAGCTTTTATACAAACTCTAATATTAGTTTTATATTCAATATACGTATTAGGGCTAGATAATAAAGGAAATGTATTATTAGTATTTGGAATAAACTTTTTGACAGCTCTAACTTCTTTATCACTAGGGCTACTTATGTCAAACTTAGCAAGAAACGAATTCCAATTTATACAATCCATTCCTATGGTAATACTTCCACAACTATTCTTATGTGGATTATTCGACTTACCAGATTTTTGGGAAAAAGTAAGTTATATTCTACCACTAAAATATACTGCTAATGCTTTACAAGAAGTAATTATATATGGAAAAGGAATAGACACAGTAATCGTTGATATCTTACCATTACTAACATTCATAATAGTCTTTATTGTATTAAATGTAATAGTGCTAAAGAAACATAGGAAAATATAATACATAAAAACAAAATGGCTTTAGTGCATTAAGTGTGTCCTAAAGCCATTTTTCTTAGTAAAAAACATATACTATGACAAGTTATATAGGGAATAAGAAAAAAGTAAAAGTTTTCTATAGTTATAAAAATTAAGTGTTGTTAAAGATTTATCCAATAACGCCTATGAGGGGTATCATTAGGTACGTCAACTATCGATTCTAAAACTCCACCGTTTGCTTCTATAGTTTTATAGCTAGCAACATTGTCTTTTACACACGTAATCAAGACTCTTTCAATACCAAGTTCTTTGCAAATAGGTAAAGTTTTCTCAAGCATTGCTTTAGCATGACCTAAACGCCTAAAATCAGGGTGAATGCTGTAACCAATGTGACCATAATACTTATTCAAAGGTTCAAACTCTATATTATGGCGAATAGATATAATGCCAACTATTTTTCCCAAGGATTCATCAACATAAAACAACGTAGTACTTGGTATCCACTCAGTTTGTCCTAACTCGACTAAACGTTCATATTCAGCCCATTTATTCAAATCATCAAATTTTTCCAGGAAGAAACCACCATGTATTGAAGCACTGTTTTTAGTGAAGACATCTTTATACTCTCTTACCATTTCCAATGAGCATTCTTCAATCCTCTTTAGTTTCATAGTTACTCCTAGTGCTTTAAATTTCTAAAAGCATACCAGTTTAGATACTAGTTGAGAAGAAAAGCAGTAAATATATAAGAATATAGTAATAAAGTGGTGAAAATTCTTATACAAACTAGATATAAAAACATAGAAAATAGTATCATATATAGGTATGTTAAAAATCAGTATAAGAGGACCGAGATAAATGTCTGAAAATACAAATGTTTCACCGCTAGATGAACAAGCTATTAATCAGGAAATAGAAGAAGGCTGTGCAAGCTTTAGTGCTGCAATGACTTTAGATGACTTAAAAGAAGCTAAGATAAAACATTTAGGTGACAATTCAATCGTAGTAAATGCTAATAAGCAAATTGGTAAATTAGACCCGGCAGACAAAGCAAAAGCTGGTAAAATTATGGGGCAAGCTAGGCAAAAACTAAATGCTTCATACAATGAAAACTTACAGCGTGTGCAAGAACTAGCTGAACTAAAAATGCTAGAGGACGAAAAAGTTGATGTAACAGTAGACTTACGACGCAGAAATATTGGGGGAAGACACCCTCTTACAGTTCTTATGGAAGAAGTGTCTGACTTTTTCACCTCATACGGTTGGCAAATTGCTGAAGGTCCAGAAATCGAACACGAGTGGTTTAACTTTGATGCTTTAAACTTTGACATTGATCACCCTGCTAGACAAATGCAAGATACCTTCTATATTGACCCAGTGAGTGTAGGTAACGGTAAAGCTGAAAAATCAAATCTTGTTATGCGTACACACACTTCACCTGTTCAAGCTCGTACAATGCTTGAGAAACAGCCACCAATATATATTGCGTGTCCAGGTAAAGTTTTTAGGTCAGATGAACTTGACGCGACTCACACTCCAGTTTTCCATCAAGTTGAAGGATTGGCTATTGATAAAGGCTTGACAATGGCTAACTTGAAAGGCACACTAGACGCTTTTGCTAAAGCCATGTTTGGTCCAGAAGCAAAAACACGTCTACGCCCTTCTTTCTTCCCATTCACTGAACCTAGTGCCGAAATGGATCTTTGGTTCCCACAAAAGAAAGGTGGACCAGGTTGGATAGAATGGGGCGGCTGTGGAATGGTCAACCCAAATGTTTTGAAAGCCTGCGGAATAGATCCAGAAATTTATACAGGTTTTGCTTTTGGAATGGGAATAGAAAGAACTTTGATGTTACGACATGGAATCAACGATATGCATGACATTGTTGAAGGTGACATAAGATTTACGCATCAGTTCTCAACAGCTAAGGAGGGACGCTAGAATGGCTTTTGTATCGTTAGATTGGCTAAAAGACCACGTTGAAGTTTTGCCTGACACAGACGTAGAAAAACTAGCTAAAGATCTTGTAAAAGTTGGTTTAGAAGAAGAGTCAATTGTGCCTCCGGCTGTAACTGGTCCTCTAGTGGTTGGTAAAGTTGTAAAACGAATTCCAGAGGAACAAAAAAATGGTAAGACTATAAACTACTGTCGAGTAGACGTTGGTGAATACAATGATCAGCCAGGTGAAGGAAAAGAACCATCTGATATACCTTCACGTTCAATTATTTGCGGAGCTCATAACTTTGTTGAAGGCGATTATGTAGTAGTTAGTTTACCTGGAACAGTGCTACCAGGTGGCTTTGAAATAGCTACACGTAAAACTTATGGACATATTTCTGATGGTATGATTTGTTCTGGCAGGGAACTTGGTTTATCAGATGAACACGATGGAATCATTCTTCTGGAAGAATTACTAGGCAAAGGTAATGTGCCACCAGTTGGAACAAACATTATTTCCCTATTGGGCTTAGACAAAGAAGCTCTGGAAATAAACATTACTCCAGACCGTGGCTACTGTTTCAGTATGAGAGGGGTTGCTAGGGAATACTCACATTCTACTGGTGCTAAATTTACTGATCATGGACTTGCTAAAAACTTGCCATCTCCTTTGCCTATACCAAACGATAAAGGTTTCAAAGTTGTAGTCGATGATAAAAATCCTATACGTGGAAATATTGGTTGTAACCGTTTTGTTACACGCATAGTAAATAATATAAACCCTAAAGCTACTACTCCTGATTGGATGAAAGAACGTCTAACCCTTGCTGGAATGCGCCCTATATCTTTCATTGTTGACATCAGTAACTATGTAATGCTTGATTTAGGACAGCCAAACCATATTTATGATTTAGATAAACTGGATTCTCAAATAGTAGTTCGCAGAGCTCATGAAGGTGAAAAACTAACTACACTAGATGATGTCGAGCGCACTCTAACGGACGAAGACTTATTGATTTGCGATGGAAAAGATGGAAAACGTGTTCTAGGAATAGCTGGAGTTATGGGTGGCGCTGAAACAGAAGTAACAGATACAACTGTTAACGTTCTTGTTGAAGCAGCACAATTTGACCCAGTATCAGTTGCTAGAACATCTCGTCGTCACAAGCTTCCAACACAAGCTTCGAAGCGTTTTGAACGTGGAGTTGATCCACTGCTAGCCGATGTTGCTGCTCAAAAAATTGTTCAATATCTGGTCGAATATGGTAGTGGGGTAGTAAACGAAGGTGTTACAGATGTGAACACTGTTTGTCCTTCCCTTGTGATTACTATGAAATATGATGAACCTGCAAAACTAGTTGGTGTTGAATACACTGCTGAACAAATCGACAGTGTTCTAGAACAAATTGGCTGTGAAATCGTTGAAAAAACTGATCAAGCCATTAGTGTTCGTCCTGCTTCTTGGAGGAGTGACATCTACAACTCAGCTTGTTTGATTGAAGAAATTGCAAGGCTTATTGGGTACGATGAAATTCCATCAATACCTTTGAATACCTTTGCTGAAAGCGGATTGAATAAGTCTCAAAAAGCTGTGAGGAAAGTTTCTAATGCTTTATCTGATGGAGCTATGACAGAAGTTCTATCTTATCCTTTTGTTTCAAACGTTTGGGATAAAATGGAGCTAGATGAAGAAGATACACGCCGTAAAGCAATCAAACTTTCCAACCCGCTCGCAGAAAACGAACCGTATTTACGTACAAGTATTTTGGATAGCTTGATTGAGATTGGAGTGCGTAACGTTTCTCGTAGCAATACTGATTTCGCTATATACGAAATAGGCATGGTATACGACGGTAGCGAAGTTGAGTTTATGGAATTACCATCAGCTGAAAACCGTCCAAGCGATGAAACTATTCAAGCTCTTTACAAAGCTACACCAAAGCAACCAACACATGTTGGTGGAGTGCTTGTGGGCAATGCTGTTCCAAGTACTATTTTGGGTGCTGAAAGGCCATATGATTGGGCTGATGCTCTTGACTATGTTTACCGCATTGCTGATAGTTTGCAGGTAGCCGTAAAAGTTAAGCAGGCTGCATATCAACCTTACCACCCAGGTCGCTGTGCAGGTGTTTATATTGGAGAAGGCAATGCTGAAGTTTTGATAGGCCATGCTGGTCAGCTACACCCTAAAGTAGCTAAAAACTATAATTTGCCTACAAACACTTGCATATTTGAGCTTAATTTATCAGCTTTGATTGAGCAAAAGAGCGATAACCCTATTCAGCTAAAAGCAGTGTCAACTTATCCACTGGCTAAAGAAGATATTGCTTTAGTAGTTGATGAGCAAATTCCAGCTGGTGAAATTTTAGATGTAATTTTGCAATGTGGTAAAGACTTAATTGAAGACGTGAAACTATTTGATGTTTATCGTGGAGATCAAGTAGATGAAGGTAAGAAGTCTTTGACATTTGCTTTGCGTTTGCGTACTGATCACACTATTACATCTGAAGAAAGCCATGGACTACGTAAGAAGATTGTGAAGAAAACAGGTAAGTTATTTGGAGCAACTTTGCGTTCCTAATGGGCAAATTTTGAGGTTTTCTCTTTGAATATGAGGGTAAGTGACTGCACAGATTACTTACCCTCATTATTATTTGTTGTTACTTTATTAGCATGACGATTGCTTTTGAAGTTTTTCAAATTTTCGTGCTTAAAATTTTACGAGTTTATTTACTTCTATAAAAGCGTTGCTTATCTCGACACACTTTCTAAACACTGCTTATATAAATTTACTTATATTGGGAATAATAATTGCAAAATACTATAAACAAGTGTACCTTGATAATACAATCAACAAATAAAATGAGTGCCTATGAATGCTAGTTTCAAACTAATAATCATAGGCACTTACTTAAAGAGGTTTGAAAAAATTATTTATCCTCTGATGGATTTTTGCTTTCTATGATTCTTACATTGGTTTGTTTATAATATTTTTGTCCTACATTATCAGCTTCAAATAAGTTATTAGCTATGTAACATATAGTGAATATAACGATGACTTTTACAAGTAATTCGCTTACTAAAGAGTAATTAAAAAGCATTAGTACACTAAAAATAAGCGCAACCAATGAAAAAATGAAATAGAAAACATTAAGTTTTTCTTTCTTATAAGTCACATAATAAAAATAGTAGCCACTAGCAAGTATTGATACGGTTATAAAAGCCCAAGTTATAAACGTAACAGTTAGATATGGTAAAACTAAAATGAAAAAACATAATAGCAAACTACTCATATAACTTGTATATGGTATTGGACGATTCTTTTGCATTAATGAGTAATAGATAAAAATACCTAAAACTGCTAGTAGACATAAAAAGCCGATAAGGGCTGAGTAAAGTAATATAGCTTTTACAGGTATAAAGAAAACACAAATTGCTAAAATCAAACAAGCTAAAATAACACCTAACTTTTTTACCATTTATGAACCTCTTCTTACATGAATTAGAACTTAAAGTCTTTAACCTCATAATTGATATCATCGTTTACATATAAACGTTTTGAAGAAACAAAGGTAAGAATTGCTAGTATTATTCCAATTGACACGACTGGTACATAAGGCCATGGTGGTGGGAATACGAAAACTATTGAGAATAAAGCTGTGACTGTTGCTATAGCTGTAGCGCTACCAATAGTGTCTGCTATTTGTAAACTGGAAGATGCTTCACCGTGCTGGGCTTGTGGAGTCCAAGATAACACTAAAACTGACATACTAGGATATATTAATCCGACAGCAAAACCTGTTACAGTCCAGCCAATTACACTTATGAATACAGGCAGCTGGACGAAAGCTATAGTAGAGGTCAAAATTGCACCGACTAATGCTAAATAAGCGCCAACTTGTGGAACTTTTCTAGCTAAATCAGGACGAATAATTTTTCCTTGCACAACTGATCCTAGAGCATAGGCTAAAGTTCCAATTGTAAGTAAAATCCCTGAGTTTGATGGCAAATATCCACGTCCACTTTGCAATACTAGTGGAATAAAAGATTCGAGGGCTACAAATAATCCGTTTGATACGCCACGGCAAGCAACAACTGATGGTATACCTTTTTTTAGTTTAAAGGTACCTGATGGGAATAGCCTAGGTGCACAATATACTGCTATTGCAATACCGATTAGAGTGCCGATAGTTTTTAGAGCATATAAATGGCGTGGAAGGGTTCCTACTAACATTATTAAACCTATAGAAAGACCAGTTCCAGTAGCCATAAACATGATACTACGAGTGCGTTCAGGAACTTGTTTATTATATGTAGGTAATTTGAAAAGCAACGGAATAATGATGGTAGAAGCTAAAATGACTAGTGGTGTCATTCCTAAGAAAATCCAGCGCCAATGTCCAGCTTCAACAATCTTTCCAGCCAAAACAGGACCAAAAATAGCAGGTAATACCCAAGCTAAAGCAAAAGAAGCAAAAAATAGTGGGCGTCTACTAGGAGTAACTAACAAACCTACTAGAGCGTAGACGGGAACCATTAGGAAGCCGCCTCCAAAGCCCTGTAGAGCCCTGCCTAGGATAAATGTGTTAATTCCTGGTGCGAATCCACATAAGAGTAATCCTGAAACGAAAAGTAAGAACCCTAGTATTAGCGGCTTCTTAGCTCCTCGCGAATCAGTTATAGCACCAGCAATTGGTGTTGCGATTAGTTGCCCTACAATTGGAATACCGAAAGCAACAGGGTATAAGTGTATACCATTCAAAACTCTAGCAATGTCAGGCATAGCTGTGGAGACAGATAAGGCTGTGAACCCAGCTAAAACTATCGAAATACTAGCCCCGAATAAAAGTAAGTTGGCGTTTTTATTAGTATGAAAAGTATCACTCATACAATATATATTACAGGAAAATAGTTTTATGTGTGGTTAGTGACATTTTTATACTCTAATTTGCCAGTATTTTTTACTGTTATTTTTGTTATGCAAGTAACAAAAGCTGAGTATATTGCTGGGAATGTGGTTGGGAAAACCCTTAGGAGAAATACTGATGAACAATATGGTTAATTTTATATAAACTCGTAAAGACTTTAATGTCCTTGAAACTAATATTTGGATATATAACTTTATGAAAGACTTATTAATCTTATTAAATAGTCGTGAACTGTTTAAAAACTAAAAGACTTCTTATTAGACCATAATTTTTCAAGATAAAGTTCAAACTTCAAAAGTTACAAAGGAACTTATCCCTAAAATCAATATTTTTTACTACGTGTTATATGAAAGTTGTTGTATTAAGAAAGTAATGAGAAATAAATGCTAACTTCACAAAAGGAATACAGATGACTTACGACTTTGTACTAACAAAAGACTATAATACTTTAGTTGACTCTATAAACTATGGTAAAGAAGAAAGAGTCTTATATACATTATCACAATACAGTAGCAGGTTTTTGGAAAAGATTAATAGAGATTATTATTCCACAAATATTTATGGCATTGAATAGATGATTTCTTACAGAAAAGATTGTTATTACTGTTTAAAGAAACTTGTATGAGGAAGAAAGAAAGTTATTATACAAATTAATTTCTATCATATCCTACGCCATAGAAAAATGATGAGACTTTGACAGGGATAGAGGGGATTAGAATAGTACTAAATGAGATAGTGAGCAAATTTAGAGACGGAAAGCTCAGTCTAAAAAACTTCCCAAAAGTAGCAAGGAAACGACAACAGCTCTATTTCTAGCAAGATGTGTGGAAATAAGGATAAGTATTTGTGAACTGGATTTATTTACAAAACGGGATGGTGCTTGATATTTGGAGTGAAAAAGCAAGTGATAGTGTCAAATATAGTAAAATAGTAGGAGAAGCTGAGTTTGATACATATTTAATATAAATACTTGAACTTTTTCTATAAAAAGGGTAACAAGTAAAAATAAAATAGAATTTGTGAGGGGAGGGGAGAATGTATAAAGAAAATAATAAAATAGGTTTTTCAACTAGAGTGAAAGAACTTTTTATAGACTGGTTGGTCATAAGTGCATATCTGGTATGTCTATTTATTGTTTGTATTTTATTTTACACATTGGTATTAAAAGGAATTCCCTCATATACGCATATACAGTCTCAGATAATTGTTTTTGTTTCATCCGTTATTCCGATAATCTTTCTTTTTACTTATCTTGATTATAATGGTGGAAGTATTGGAAAAAGAAAGATGGGACTAAAGCTGGCTTATAAAAATAAGAACTATACCTCTGCTTTAGTTCGAAACACAATAAAGTTTTTACCATGGCAATTAGGGCATATGGGCACTATCAGGGGTATGTATACCGGCTTCGATACTATTAGTATAGTTTTGGAGATATTATCAGTTGGACTCATGTTAGTTTTATTTTTAATGGGAACCATAAGAAATGATAGAAGACATTTAGGGGATTTAATCGCCAGAACTCAAGTTTTGATAGAAAAGTAAATTTTAATTATTCGAGTTCAAATCTTTAATTTACTTCAACAAATTACGAGTTTGTTGAACTGAATAAAATATATTACTAAGACATTTACGAAAAAATATATGTTTTTAATGCCCATTTTAGGAAGGAGGTGGTCAAGTGGCTAATAGAATAAAGGTATTACAGTTGAGATTAGTGGAGATACTACTGGTCTTGATAAAGCCTTAAAAAGTGTAAACGCTACAATTAAATCAACACAAAGTTCTTTAAGGATATAAACAGCCTATTAAAACTTGATCCTTCCAATGCAAAATTACTTGCTCAAAAACAGCAACTGTTCTAAAAGGAAATCTCTGAAACAAGCGAAAAGCTAAATGCCTTAAAAGAAGCAGACTTATATCCAGATATTTGGGATTATGAAGAAGAAATTGATGAAATAATAGAAGATATAATGGATTGCTTTGAAAATTTGAAAGAGTTTTATAAGGAAATACTAGAAATAAATGGGAATGTAATGCTTACGATTTATTAAGTCCGGTATAAGTAAAGTCTAATTTGTGGTGCGAATGTAGCTGTTTTAGATAAGGATATAAAGACAGCTACATTGTAGTCGTTTTTTGCACGAGTTTACTTACTTTCCTTTCAAAGCAGATTTCCAGTGGAACTATACGAATTACTAATTGTTTACTATTAGATTTATCTCTGCTCCGATAACTAGGCGAGTAGTATACCTAATTTATTCCTCGTAATTTATAAAGAAAATGCACCTACATTGGGATAGATGCATTTTCAAGTAACTTATATTTGTTACTCACAATAAGTTTCAATTGCAGATGAGACAAACTCTGCAACTCCTGTACCAGCAGTAGCGTTTATATTCTTTGTAAACTCACTACCATTTCCATAAGCTTTTCCTAGTTCAGCAAAAATTTGTTTTGAACAAGAATAGTAGTTTTCACAAATATAATTATGCAGTTTCTTTACTAATAGCTGTATCTCATCTGAATCTTTGCTTTTATTCTTCTTTTCTCCAAATTCGATGAAAATATTCATTAAGCCTTGATTTATCCTTTTTCTTTCATCTGGAGTTCGTTTTTTGTCCTTTTTCTCAAATTCCTTATATTGTGATGTCTCTCCCCAAATTTCCTTGGCTTTGGCTGTATATTCATCAATTTTCTTGGTATCAAAAGCTGTAAAATCCATTTTTCTTATTCCTTTCGTTTTTATATCACGAGCAAGGGCAATCAAATTATTGATGTGTTCACGTTTTAATGACAAAAGTTTAATTTGTTGTTCCAATGCTTTTTCTTTATCAAAATTAGAGCTATTTATGATTCTTCTAATATCTTTTAAAGAAAATTCAAGTTCACGAAATAATAAAATTTGTTGTAGCAGTTCTAAGTCTGTATCGTTATACAAACGATATCCAGCTTTACTGTACTTAGAAGGGGACAAAAGATTTATTTTGTCATAATATTGCAGGGTGCGTATACTCACACCTGTTAATTTGCTAATTTCGTTTACTGTTCTCATACTAATTTCCCTCCTCGATACCCTTACTCTAAACTATTACGTAAGGTAGGAGTCAACATATTTTACAAGCCTATAAGACATATTTTTTATTTTGAAATATGCTTACCTTTCGCTAATGTATTTCTTTAAACTTGTCTTTATTTTTGTATCAGTTTTGAAAGTATGATTCAATTTACTCTTTTTATTTCTTATCTAATGGCTTTTGTTTTTATTCCTCGAAATAGTAGCAAGTATTTTTTTGAAAGTAGTAATAAGTAAAAGTAGTAAAAAATAAAAAGAGGTAACTTGGTTGTTCAAAGCTAGATACTATGCGAAAACCTACTTTCAAAGTATTTTCTTTTTCTATCTATCAGCAAGATTATGGTAAACGACTATATTGAATATAATTATTAACACGAAAATATAAAACTTTTTATTTGTTTAGTTACTCTAATATAAACGATTACCAATAGTAATTAATCTGAAATTTAAAGTTAATAATATATAATTGTGAAATAAATACGACTACCAAAAGCAAGTTATGGAAACAAAATGAATGAAACTTTTTCACAATCAAGCAAGCCTTTACAAACAGAACAAATACAGTTACAAGAGGCTTGTCCTTTGAAAAAGAATGATATTTTGTTGTTAGAAGTTCAAAGTCTTACTACAAATGCTGTGGCTGTATCGCATTATGGCAACTACACTATACATTTTGAAAACGCCATTGTAGGTGAAAAAGTTAGAGTAAAGATAATCAAAGTACTAAAAAATTTTGCTTTTGCTAAGTTGGTCGAAATTGTTGAAAAAAGTCCTGAACGTATAGATATACTTGATGTAAAAGGGTATCAGACTGGTACTATGCCTTTACAACACATGAGTTACACATCGCAACTAGCGTTCAAACAAAAAGTAGTCCAAGACTATATGAATGAGCTTGGAATAAAGGTCCATGTAAAACCAACTTTGGGTATGGATATTTTGGATACTGAAGAACTAAGTGTGTATCCTTTAGCTTATCGCAACAAAGCACAAATACCTGTACGTAGAGTTGATGGAAACTTAGAAACTGGGCTGTTTAGGAAAAATACGCATGAGCTAATTCCTATTGAAAACTACTGTATTCAAGATACAAAAATAGATAAGGCTATTGTTCAGATACGTGATATATTGAGAGCTTTTAAAGTTGTTCCTTACGACGAGGAAAAACACGAGGGAAACTTACGTAACGTTATAGTTAGGCGTGGATATGTGACTGGGCAAATGATGGTTGTTTTGGTAACTCGTAAGCCTAAACTATTTCAAGCAGATAAAATTGTGGATAAGATTTTGACAGCTTTGCCAGAAGTCGTTTCAATTGTGCAAAATATACATACAGAACGTAATAATAATGTTATGGGAAGTCGTAACGTTATCTTATATGGTCAAGATTGTTACGAAGATGAAATACTAGGCTTATCTTTCAATATCTCTTCTAAATCTTTTTACCAAGTAAATACTAAGCAAACAGAGGTTTTATACAAACAAGTTATAGATTTAGCTGATTTAAACGGAACAGAAATAGTTTTGGATGCTTACTGTGGGATTGGAACTATTGGCTTGTGCATGGCTGGTAAAGCTAAGCAAGTGTACGGAATTGAGATTGTTGAAGACGCTGTAAATATGGCTAAGTTGAATGCTAAGCGAAACGGTATAGTAAACGCTCAGTTTAGAGTCGGTTCTGTGCAAGAGCAGATTCCTGTATTGCTTGAAGAACTAAAGGAACGTGGTGAAAAGCTGGACGTTATAGTTGTAGATCCTGCTAGAAAAGGATTAGAAACAAGCTTTATAGATGCAGTTGTACAATCTAAATGTGAAAAGCTTATCTACGTTAGCTGTAATCCCAAGAGTTTAGCTAGAGACTTGGCTCTTTTGAGCGAGATAGGATTTAGGGCTCAGTGTATTCAGCCTGTGGATATGTTCCCGCTCAGCACCCATGTTGAGTGCGTCGTATTACTGGTAAAAGATAATTAGGATATTCCCTATAAAAAGTTTTAGAGAAGTAAGGAGAAATCTAGCTCTAAGTTGAGCCATGAAAACTCTATTGACTGAGGAAAATAAGAATTAGTTACAAACTGTAAAATTCTGTATTTTAAGCAGTTTTACAAACATTATGTGTTTAATGAAGATGGCGATGGATGACGAAAAAAAGTCCTTAAAAGGATATTGATGTGAATGTTTGCATTGATATGGTGTGTGGAGATACAAAGAGTGATTTAGGAAATGAAGAATAAGAAATGGTGAGGTGGATATTAAAAATAATCTTGTTTCCAATTAGTTTGGTGTTAAGTATCCTCACTGTATTTCTTACATTTTTACTTACCATAGAACAACAATATTGTATTTCTTAATGCTGATGTGTATAGCTGCTGCAATAGGCTCATTTATGCAAAAAGGTATATAACTTGGCATTGTGAAGCTTTGATACTGGGTTTCTTGTTAAGTCCTTACGGAATACCGATGGTTGGAGTAGTAGCTATAGATTTTTTACAAGGTATAAACGAGAGAATAAAACCAATTTGAATCAAAACTGAAAAATTTGAAGTTGCGGAGGTGAAGATATGGCTTCAAGTAACCAATATTTAAGTTTCACTTTAGAACAGCTCTCTGAATTGGAAGAAATAACATGTAAATCGATGATGTGTGAATATATTATTTATTATCGTGGGAAGATTATTGGTGGAATTTATGATGATAGATTTTTGGTAAAGTCTGTGAAATCTGCGATAGAATATATGCCAAATGCAGAATATGAATTGCCGTATGATGGAGCAAAAGAAATGCTATTGGTAGATGGTGTAGATAACAAAGATTTTTTAACTGGTTTAGTTAACGCAATGTATGATGAGTTACCTGAACAAAAATCAAAGAAAAAGAAATAATCAACTCTCTGTTTTCAAAGGAGAGAGTTTAAATTTTGTGAGGAGGCGAGGCTATTTGAAAGAGTATATTATGAGTTTAGAAAAAGAATTTTCTTTGATAGAAAATGGCTTCAAAGAGGAAGAAAAAAGAGCCTTTGCTGATTATAAATCTAATAATAATGAGCATAGCAAAAAATTAGCATTTTTAGCTTATAAATCCAATGTATATCAAGTTAGAATGTATGGTGTGTTTCTATTTGGATATTTATCATCAGATGAAGAAATTCTAAGATTTATGAGAGATGAAGTTTCTAAAGACGATAATTGGAGAGTTCAAGAAGTATTAGCAAAGGCATTTGATGAATTTTGTAAGAAAACAGGCTATGAAAACGCACTTTCGATTATTGATGAATGGTTACAAAATAGCAATCCAAATACAAGAAGAGCAGTTACAGAGGGTTTGAGAATATGGACGAGAAGACCGTATTTCAAGGAAAATCCGAATGAAGCGATTGAAAGAATTGCAAACTTAAAAGAAGATGGAAGCGAATATGTAAGAAAATCTGTTGGAAATGCTTTAAGGGATATTAGTAAGAAATTCCCAGAGTTGATTAAAATTGAACTTGATAGTTGGAATTTAGAAAGTAAAGAAATAAAACAAGTTTACAAGCTGGCAAGCAAACTGATTGTATGACAAATTCAAGTTTGTAAAATAAAAATTTCATATAGATAGTTATCAAAGGCGATAGAGAAAAACTATCGTCTTTTTCTTTGCAAATTTTACGCGTGAATATGTAGGAATATATATTCACAAGGATAGAATTTCTTTTGTAAACCATAACAGACCAGTTCCTCCTGTAACTATCGAAGCTCTTAATAGCGATAGAAGTATTGATAGAAGGCAGTATCTGAATAAAGAGCTTAAAGATATGTTCTTTTCTCTTAATTTGATAGAGTCTTACGGATTAGGAATAAGGCGTGCAAAAAGATACACTATTAGAAAATGGCTCTCCTGAGCCTAAGTTTTATTCGGAAAATGAAGAAGATAACTATACTAATGCAGTTATGGGCGTGAATGAAGAATTTTTGAAAGACTTTGATAGTAGTAATTATGAAAAAACTATTACTAAAACTACCATGAAACAGGAAGAGATTATTAAAATAATTGCTGAAAATCCTTATATAAGTGCGAAAGAAATAACAGAAAACTAAATCTTACCATTGACTGTGTGCGTTATCATTTAACTAAAATGAGAAAAGCTGGACTTATTCGATATGAAGGTTTAACAAAATTAGGTCAGTGGATAATTGTGAAGTAGTGGTAAGTTGCAATACACAGAATCAAAAGGTGATTAAAATAAAATTTAACCACCTTTTTCGTTTGGAAAAAGAAGGAGGTAAAAATGCGAATAGATGATTTTCATAACATTTTGGAGCTTGTAAAACAAGATGCGCTTCATGGTGAAACGGAATATCTGAAGCTCTTAAATGTTGTCGGAAACTAGAGATACGACTTTAGAAGTCAGTTAAGTATCTATGATAGAAATCCTGAAGCGACAGCCTATGCTAAGTTTGACTATTGGCGAGGACGATTTAACCGTACCATTATGCGAGGTTAAAAGGGTATCTCCATTTTAGAGGACTATGGCACATACAAAAAGTGGCTTATATTTTTGATATAAGAGAGATATTTAAATGGATAAAGCTGGTCTGTTACACATCATGGAATTATAAATATTATGTAGTATTTGTATTAAAATTATAGAAGACAAATAATATACAGAAAAATGAAAGAAGATTACTTATCAGAGTAAATAAGTATGAAAGAATGTTAATAGTACGATAAGTGTTGCTGGTAATAGAGCTCCTTATAGGGGTATAACAAACCATTAGTTATGATTAAAATTTATGAAAAATTGCTAAAATTTCATTTACTGTAGAAAATAAAAGCAAATATCTGTCCCATAAATGTAGAAATTTGTCCTGGTTTACGATATAGTAATAAAGAAAGTGGGAGGTATGGTAATATGAAAAAACAAAATGTTTTGAATTTAATAAAATACCATGTGGAAAGGAATGAAAATTCCTTTAGAAATGAGGCAATAGCAATAGCAAGATATTTTGATAGCATAGGAGATTATCAGTTATCCGAATATATTATGGGGTTAATATCTGAATCAAATTTATATTCACCACAAAGTAGTGATTTTGAAAGTGAGTTTTTAAGACAAGTAGAAATAAGAAATTTAGAGGGTTTAAATTTACCACTTGAAATAACAGAAGATATAAAAGGTATTATTAACGCTGTAAACCATAATGTTGGTATTAATAAATTTTTATTTGAAGGTTTACCGGGAAGTGGAAAAACAGAAGTAGCCAAAAACGTTGCAAGATTATTGGATAGGTCTCTTTTTAGGGTGGATTTTGAGAACTTGATAGATAGTAAGTTGGGACAGACTAATAAAAACATAATAAAAGTATTTAGAGAAATAAATATGCTTCCAAATGCAAATAAGATTGTGGTTTTATTTGATGAAATTGATGTTATTGCGTTGGATAGAATTAATTCTAATGATATTAGAGAGATGGGAAGAGTAACATCTACGATTTTAAGAGAATTAGATAGATTGACAGATCTTAATAAAGAGATTGTACTTATTGCAACAACTAATCTATATTCAAATTTTGATAAAGCATTAATTAGGAGATTTGATGCTATTATTAATTTCAATAGGTATAGTAGTGAGGATTTAATAGAAGTTGCTGAATATTATTTTTCTTCGTTTATCAAGAATTTTAAAGGAATATCCAAGGATACAAGATTATTTAAAAAAATATTGAAGACAGCAAAGAAAATACCTTATCCCGGAGAGTTAAAAAACATTATAAAAACATCACTTGCATTTAGCGATGTTGGTTCTGAGTACGATTATTTGAAAAGATTATACAATAGCTTGATAGGGAGTTTGGATCAAAAGGATATAAACCAACTTCATGAAGAAGGATTTACTGTAAGAGAAATAGAAAAATTAAAAGGGAAGTCTAAAAGTGCTGTATCAAGAAAGTTAAAGAAGGAGAGAGTGGGCAGTGAATAATGTCTTGGAATTAAGAGGTAAACGCTTTGTGCAAGCCAGTAAAAATGGTAGGCGTGGAGGTATAACCATGAATGGAAAAGTGGAAGTCAATACAGATCATTTATTAAGATTAAGATCTCAGCTAATCCAGATTAAAGAGTTCTGGGATAAAGAAACAAAGTTGTTTGAAGGTATTTTGGTTAGTGTTTATTACAATAAGATTGTTGCGAAAAGTAATCGAATTGCTGGACTTTTTAAAGGGATGGATTCTAATGAAGCAATTGTTGGAGCAAAATTTAATATAGATAAGAGTAAACACATTATCACATATTTTCTTGATGAGTATGATTTGACTAAAAGCATAGAGTTGATTACAGATACTTCAAATATATTGTCTCAAAAATTTGCGGGTAAGATTAGTAAGGATGTATTTGGAGATAAGAATATTGTTAATCAAACAGTTTTTAAAGATTTTTCTGTAAGTATGTCTATATTTAAACAGGTGATTGCAGATGTATCATATATTGATTCTTTTGAGGTATTGTTACCTACGATAGATGTAAAACAGAGCATTATAACTTTGTATGATGTAAGAAAAGACACAAAATTATTATTTGAAAGATTAGGGATAGATATTTTAAGTAGCAGAATTTTAGATAATCAAACTGTTTACTTAGATGAAAATCAGGTAGAAGTACTTTTTGAAAAAGCACCTTATCTTGTTTCAATGGCAACCGTTGATTTGTCAAGTTTATCACCTGATGATTTTATCAATGAGTATCAAACAAAAATGGTAACTATACCATCTCCAACTATTGAACCGACAATTGGGGTGATAGATACCTTATTCGATGAAAATGTTTATTTTAGCAATTGGGTTGAATATCATGATATGGTTTCAGAAGATATATCAAAAACCCCAAAAGATTATAATCATGGGACAGCAGTATCTTCCATTATTGTTGATGGAGCAAGATTAAATCCTTGGTTGGATGATGGCTGTGGAAGGTTTAAGGTTAGGCATTTTGGAGTAGCAGTAGGTGCTGAATTTTCTTCATTTTCAATAATAAAGAAAATAAAGAGTATTGTAGTAAATAATTTAGATATAAAAGTCTGGAATATTTCACTTGGTAGTAATCAGGAAATTAATGACAACTTTATTTCTGCTGAAGCTGCAGCATTAGATAAAATTCAGTATGAAAACAATGTAATATTTGTTGTGGCAGGAACAAATAAACCAAGTGCAGATATAGTAAAAATAGGCTCTCCGGCAGATTCTGTTAATAGCATAGTTGTAAATTCAGTTAGTAAGAATGGTCTGTCTACTAAATATGCTCGTAAAGGATTAGTATTATCTTTCTTTGCAAAGCCTGATGTGAGCTATTATGGTGGCAGTGAAGAAGAGTACATTAGGGTTTGTAAACCTTTAGAGTTCGCTAGTGTTGCCGGTACTTCTTATGCTGCACCTTGGATTGCGAGGAAATTATCTTATTTAATTGATGTGTTAGGGCTTAATAGAGAAGTTGCAAAAGCCATGATTATTGATGCTGCAAGAGGTTGGGATGTAAAACCGACTCCTGAGGAAGTTGCTTTATATGGGCATGGAGTTGTACCAATTCATATAAATGATATTATTCAAACAAAAGATGACGAAATAAAATTTGTGGTATCAGATATTAGTGAAAAATGGAATACTTATATCTACGATTTTCCAGTTCCTCTAAAGAATAATAAGTATCCGTATATTGCAAAGGCTACGATGTGTTATTTTCCATTGTGCGATAGATCGCAAGGTGTTGACTATACAAATACAGAATTGAATTTGCATTTTGGTCGAATAGGAGATGATAAAAAAATTAAGGATATTAAAGGTGATAAACAGAATACAGAAGACACATTAGATGGAGAAAGAAATTATCTTTTGGAAGGTGAAGTTAGAAAGCATTTTAGAAAATGGGATAATGTAAAGTATATCGCAGAGAGTGCTACAAAAAGAATGATACCAAAAGACTCTTATAGAAATAAGAATTGGGGCATGGAAGTAAAAACAAATAACCGATTAAAACCTCAAGATGGTGTAGGAGTTAGATTTGGTGTTGTTGTAACTCTTAAGGAAATGAATGGGGTCAACAGAATTGATGAATTTATAAATAACTGTATTTTTAATGGTTGGTTAGTAAATGTAATTGATGTTGGTAATAGAGTAGATATTCATCAAAAAGTTAATGAAGAAATTAAGTGGGAGTAATGATGAAAATGTAGGTATATAAGTGTTAGAAAATATAGGAACTAATTTGATTAGTAATGGCATTGTTTTTTGATTGGTATATTTGCAGCTAATTATAAGAGAATAGGGTTATTTGTAAAATCGTTGATACATTGGAGCGAAGATATTAGGTTTAGTATTGCGTATTTATATAAAATAAAAATAGATGATAAATATCTTTTATATAAGGTAAGTAAAATAGAACGAACCTATTATTTCAGAAGAAGCTATAGAAAAAGCATTTATGGAAAGCTATCGCCAAGTCTGTCATAACAATGTTGAAATTACAAATGAATTTTTAAAGACGGTAGAAGAAGAATCAAAGGATGATAGCTTATCAAAATATTTGAAAAAATAAGCAACCAACTTGATAGAATAAATAAGAAAGAAAAAGATTTAGTAGAGTTAAGATTGAGTGAGTCAATCAGTTTTGATATTTACCAAGAAAAATATAATGAAATAGGAATACAGAAGAATATCTAGAAGAATTTAATAGAGCCATATTTGAAAGTATAGTGGATAAAATAATAATCGGAAGAGTTAATGATGATGGAGAAATTGACCCTGCGATGATTACTATTACATATAAGACAGGAAAGCAAGATTCACAGGATAGCCAATTATTTATAAGCAAGAGATGCAAAGGTTGTCGAGGAAAATGACAATAATAAGTTGTATCCTCAGTCAAGCAACGAGGTTAATAAATTATGTTCCTATTCAACAGACAACCCACGTTGAGACGGTGTGTTTGCTGTCAAAAGATAATTAGGATATTCCCTATAAAAAGTTTTAGAGAAGTAAGGAGAAATCTAGCTCTAAGTTGAGCCATGATAACTCTATTGACTGAGGAAAATAAGAATTAGTTGCAAACCGTGAAATCAGGTTTGGTAGGAAAAATCTAAGTTGTGCTGAGCTATAGAATACAGACTTTAAGATGACTAGAATATAATTCGGCTATTTTTCTTTAGGAAAAGAAGATGTAAAACTAAATCAATATTTTATGTTGTGTTGAAATTTTAAAACAACATATTAAAGCAAAAACATATAAACTTTCTAAGAGACATATAAATAATTAAAGATAGTTCAGTATTTATATATAAATCTGAGAATAATAGCTTCTGCACTAAACTTACTTACTGTTGAAAAGGAATGTTTTACTTGAACAAGTTATGTAAATTTTTAAGAAGTAAATATTTATAAGTACTAAATGACTATTTGTAAAATATATAGCTAGTATCCACGATATTAGTTGATTAGATATGAAACTATTTGGTGATATGAATTATTCTTAGGAAGAAAAGAAATAAATATTTTGACAAGACTTCACACATATAAATGCTTCAGATAAAACAATATCTAAAATAGTGCCAAAATATAACTAACCTTAGTCAACCTATGCTTTTATAAGCTATTTTCTCCAAGGAAGATATGAATGTGGAAAGAAAAAGAAAGAATTTTACTAGTTACGAGGAAACATATCTGACTATGGTGGATAATCTGTAAAAGTTAACTATGTGGAAAGATTATCTGATAAAAAAGACAGGCGTGTATATATATTGCATCTACTGAAAGAAAGCTACGATGTAATTAGTAAAATTTCTCCTGAGCATAAAATATACTGCAACAGAAAATATAGAAATTTTGGATTAAGAAGAAAAATTATATATCTTTTATAGAAAAAGGAGCCTGTTAATGAAGGGGAGAATACTACTAGTTGAAGATGATGAAGTTACGCGTGAAGGTGTTGCCGAATTTCTTACTGTAAAAAACTACGAAGTGGTATCTGCTGAAGATGGAGAAAAAGCTATTAGTATATTTCAAAATCAAGTCTTTGATTTAGTTATTTTAGATATCATGCTTCCCAAGGCAGATGGTTTTGAAGTTTTGAAAAAAATTAGATCGTGTAACCAAACATTCGTCTTGATGTTAACAGCCATGGCTGATGATAGTACACAGATTATGAGTTTTGATGAACAGGCAGATGACTATATGAGTAAACCATTTTCACTTGCAATTTTAGAAAAACGTATTGAAGCTTTGATTAGAAGAAGCCATATCCAACATAATAAAGAAGAATGGGTATATGGAGAAGCAAGAGTAAATTTATCTGGATTTAGTGCCACATATAAGGGACAGGATGTAGACATTAAACCTAGGGAAATAAAAATATTAAATCTTCTAATTGAGCATCCGGGACAAGTTTTTTCACGTGAACAGATACTTGATAAGTTATGGATTGATGAAATCCCTTTTGATAGGGTGATAGATGTATACATAAAAAATTTACGAAAAAAGCTTCACCTAGACTGTATAAAGACGGTAAAAAGCGTGGGCTACAAATATGAGAGTGAAGTATGAAAAGATTAAAACTATTTCCTAAGACTTTCATATACACTATGGTGATTATGACTATTATTACTATAACGATTCATAGTCTTATATATTTTCTTCTACCTAGTTTTTATTTTAATAAAAAGCAAGAAGAGGTCAAAAATAGGTCTACGGAGCTAGTTGAAATTTTAAAGAAAACTAGTGAACTAGAAGCGTTAGAAGTAACAGAGAAATACGCTACTATATATAACGTAAATATAACTCTTAATATTGAAAATAATACATATCAGTATCATGGTTTTACACCTGTTAATATCCATCTTGATCCTACTAGAGCAAAAGATATACTAAGCAGAGATACTTCTGATATACAATTAGAATCACTTGGTAACCACTCGGTTACCATTAATAAAAAGACTTTTAAGAATAAAGATAACCAACTCTGTGATCTCTACTTAATTTTAAGTACTGGACCGATAGATGAAGCTAAACAAGTCACGATTAAGGTTATTCCTTATTCTATAGGTATTAGCTTTATTATTTCTCTCTTTGCGGCGTATATTTATAGTAAAAAAATCACTAAACCTATAAAAAGTATATTAAAATCTACCAAAGATATGGAGAGGCTAAAAAAGGGTAGCTATTGCAAAGTAGAAAGTGAAGATGAAATCGGAATGATAGCTGAAAATATTAACTCTTTATATGATACGGTATGGAATACAATTGAGTCGTTAGAACAAAAAATTGATGATATTAGTCAGGTAGAAAAAGACAAGGTAGAATTTTTACGAGTAGCTTCGCATGAACTTAAAACACCTTTAACATCACTAGGGATTTTATTAGAAAATATGCGTTATAAGATTGGTAAATATAAAGATCGAGATTTTTATTTAACCAAGGCGCAGGAAATAGTAATAGAATCGACGGATATGGTCCAAAGTATATTAGATGTAAGCAAATTACAGGTGGTTAATAAAGAACATAAAGAAGACTTAGATATAAGGATAATTATAATTGAGATAATAGAATCATATAAGGTTTTAGCAAAGGCAAAAGATCTGAAAATAAACTTGCAACTTCAAGAGTCATGTCATTGTTTTATAAACAAAGAATCTATGAAAAAAGTAATTTCTAATATTATCTCAAACGCTATTAACTATACTGACCAGAGTAACCGTATAAATATACAAATATCAGATGGAGTATTAGTAGTAGAGAACGAATGCAAACCACTTTCTGAATATGACCTAAAATATGTATTTGAAGCTTTTTATAGACCAGATTTTAGTAGAGATAAAAAAGATGGTGGAACTGGTCTAGGACTGTACATTGTCAGAAATATTTTAACTGATGCCAATCTTGATTTTTATTTTATTCCAAGTGATTTAGGTATGAAATTTATTATTAATTTCACAAGCTAATAAAAGTAAATATACTAATTTTGAAAATTGCTGACAAAATAGATTTATGTGAAGAAGAAAATACTTAGATATATTTTGAAAACTTTAATTACGTAAGTAACAGTAGGACTAGAAAAGTCAGCAGAATAACTCAAAGTGAGCCCTCAAAATAAATTTGTATAGTTTTATTTTGAGGGTTTTACACATTGCATAAAGATAAATTATGAATAACTAGAAAATACATTGATGCGTTTATACGAAAACTAATTGAATTATTTTTATAAATTTCATATAGGTTTCATATTGGGCACTTACTATATACGGATGAGGAGGTAATAATAAAATGTCAGTCTTAAAAAGATCTTTACTATATGTAACAAGGAAGAGGGTCAAATCCATAATAATGTTTTTTATTTTATTTGGAATAGCCACTTCCATGATAGCAGGTTTTGCAATCAAAGCTGCTACAAAAGAAACTAGAAAAAATATAAATACTTCAATTAGAGCAAGTTTTGAAATAGGTATCAATTTACAAAATAATTTTGGAGTAGGTCGTAGAGGGCTTGGTAATGTGCCAGGTTCTATAGTTGAAAAAGTAAAGTCAGTTGGTGGGATTTCTTCTAATGATTTGAGAACTATTACAGAAGTTGATCTCATGAACTTGAAAAAAGTACCACTAAAAATGGAAAGATCCACCTATACTCCTGAACAGGAGGAAATCTTAAAGACAATGGGAGATCTTCAAGGTAACGAAGACACTAGATTAGATAATAAGTTTGTAGGCGGTGCTTTAAAACTCACATCAGGTAGGCATATTAAAAAAACTGATGTTAATAAAGTTTTGGTCCATGAAGAGTTTGCTAAATTAAATAATCTAAAAATCGGCGATAAGATTAGTGTAACGCCTAGTAAAAATAGATCTGTGAACTTAAATAAAAATTTGAATACTAAAGTAGATCTTGAGATAGTAGGACTATTTTCTGGTAGTAATCAAAATAGAGCCACTCACGAAATAGAGTTAATAGAAAATATTTTGATGGCAGATATAAAAACAGCTACTCAACTTTGTGGGGACTCTAAAGAAAACCTTCAATATCAGGATGCTAAATTTTACGTTTCAGATCCAGCAAAGTTAAATGAAATAATAAATAAAGTCAAAAAATTAAATATTGATTGGTCAAAATATACAGTAACAAGTTCAGATAAAAACTTCTTATCCTTAACGACTTCGTTGGACGCTATGGATAAGCTAATAAATCAGTTAATTATTGGATCTATAATTATCAGTTCAATAATCCTATCACTTGTATTAGCTTTTTGGATTAATGGTCGTATCCACGAAACAGGAGTTTTGCTATCGCTAGGAATATCGAAAAGAAATATTGTATTGCAATACATAGTTGAACTACTCATGATAGCTGTATTTAGCTTTATAGCCTCAATAGGATCAGGAATTCTAATTGCGCAAAAGTTGGGTGACAGTTTAGTAAAGCAGGCAAATGATGCTGGCAGATTAGCTCTTGGAGAAAATCTTGGAGGACTTTCATTAGGAGCAGATGCTGAATCAAGTTTGATCGCTAAAACACTTGATGGTCTAAACGTTACAATTGGAATTAACGAGTTTATTTGGGTATGGATTATAGGTATTGCAATCATCATAGTATCAGTAGGCATTTCTTCAATGCACATAATTAAATTGAAGCCAAAAGAAATACTATCTAAGATGAGCTAAAATAGGACGTAAATATGAGTATTATTCGACTAGAAAATGTAAGCTATGTATATAAAAATAGCAAAAAGAATAAAATTTTAAGCGATGTGAGTTGTGAATTTCAAAGAGGAAAGTTTTATGCAATAGTTGGGGAATCAGGTTCAGGTAAAACTACTTTATTGTCAATACTTGCTGGGCTTGATGAACCCACAGCTGGAAATGTAATATTCGAAGATAAAAATGTAAAAGATATAGGATATACATTTTACAGAAAGAATGATATCTCAATAGTGTTCCAAAATTATAACCTATTAGATTACTTGACTCCGCTAGAAAACATAAAATTAGTAAAACGAAGTGCTAAGAAAGATATACTTTTGAGCCTAGGGTTACAAGATGAGCAGATTGGCAGAAATGTTTTACATCTTTCAGGAGGTCAACAGCAACGTGTAGCAATTGCTAGAGCCTTAGTATCTGGCGCGCCATTAGTTTTGGCTGATGAACCTACTGGAAACTTAGATGAAGATACATCGGATGAAATTATAAGTTTGTTAAAGTCTACAGCGCATGACCAAAACAAATGTGTAATTGTAGTTACTCATAGTAAACAGCTTTCAAGTCAGGCCGACATAGTTTTTAAGCTAAAAGGCAGAAGGCTTATGAAAGTTAAGTAGGGAAAATGAAAGTTGAGTCTTGGTAAAACTAAACTCGTGGTTTTTACCAAGACGGCTTTCTCGTAAGCATTGAAATGCTTTACTTCAAAAAATATTTCTATAATAAATATTGTGTAATAATATACTTTATTTACAAAAGTAATGTATATAAAAATGTATGCTCAGCATATAAACCTCTGATTTTATAATAAGGTTACTGTAAAAACTTTTCATAGAATTCCGCTATTTTTACAAGAGAATTCTATTGTAAATGGAAAAATATTAAAACTATTTACTTCTTGTTATAGTTGTTATTATCAAAACAAATAACTCCATTTTTGTTGGAAGAGCTAATGATTAGAAAAGCAACTATAAATGATGTTTCAAGGATTGCTGAAATTCTTGTATTTGTAAAACGTATGAATTTTAGACCAATATTTCAAAACGATAATTACTCATTTGGTGAATTACAAGTGCTTAGTGTTGCTGAAAAATACAAGAGTTCAGATATATTGGAAAATATACTAGTTTATGATGATGGTGTAGTAAAAGGACTTATACATATTGAAGGTAGTGAAATTGTTGAACTTTATGTAGATTATTTCTTCCAAAGCCAAGGAATAGGAGCAGCATTAATAGAATATGCGAAAGAAAACTATCCTGTAACACATCTTTGGGCTATTGAAAAGAATGTTGAAGCAATTCGTTTTTATGATAGACACGGTTTTCAAGTTACAGAAAATAAAAAATTTGAAGAAGGAACTATAGAATATCTTGTTATGCTTGAGAGAGAACCCTCTGTTTTATATAAGTAATACTTTTGAAGTGACAAATACTTATTTTATAAGTATTTGTGTATCTATAGCAGTGATTTTTGCTGCAAAAACCACAAAATTAGGATAGCCATTTTCTCTTTTTAATAGTGCTCTCTAATAATTCCCTAAGTTATATAGTGATGTAGTCATATTAATTATTTTCTTCTAAGTCATGATAATTTAAGTACCCTTATATAAAATGAATACCGACCGTATTTGTGTTTGAGGTACAGATATCAAAACTTTTACTTTCTAAATTTCCTGAAACAATAAAAAAGTATCCAAAGTTTTGCAAAGCTGATAGTAAAAAGATTACTTTGTCTTCAAATTTTTCTTGAACATCTTTTTCTACGTAAGCGAAAGAGTTCGTATAAGCGTCATACTTTAAAGAAATATTTTCCAAACCTAATTTATTTTCTAGTTGCTTACGAATTTTATTTTTCATATTTTGTTTTGATTTTTCTGATTTTGCTTCTATATGAAAAATCATTGACATGAATAGCTTTGGTTTCATAACGTCTACCATTTTAACTTATTTTTTGATGATTAAAAATTTCCCTCACAATGCCTTATTCTAATTTATTGCCATCTTTTAGTGGAAAATCTTATTTTTATTCTGAAAGTGAATAATTAATGTATTCGTAGATTAGTAGTTAAAGCATCTTATTTCTTCATAAAAGTTCTTACCTTCTCCTATTATAAAAGTAAAAGTCTAAAAACTCTGATATAAATAACTAGAGATATTTTTAAATAAAAAATAAAAAATGAAAGACATTTCTGATTATATTTCTTGGAAAGTAAAAGTACTTATTTGTATTAAGTTATAGTTATGTTATTTCCTATATAGCTATTTTTCACTAGGTAGGAAGATTACATTTATGCAAAACATATACCTATGTATTGACAGAATGCATTAAAATAAATTAGAGTGATAGCAACATGACCGGTACCGCTTCAGTACTTTTTAAGAACTAAAGCCCAGGGCCGGTCCTATCTATAAGAAAGAATTTTCGCGTTTATCTATGAACCCAAATAAAAAATTTCTTACATACAATCAGCAGTTTCGTTTACTTGTTTCCAGAGGAATGATTGTTGATAATATAGACAGTTGTAATCATTCTTTAACAAAACTTAACTACTATCGGTTAAGTGGTTATTGGTACCCTTTCTTAGATCAAGAAACTCTTCGTTTCAAAAAGAACACAGTATTTTCACGTATCATTGCTTTCTATGATTTTGACGACCAACTAAGAAACTGGCTTTTCAAAAATTTGTCAAAAATCGAAATCGCTCTTCGTTCATTATTTGGGTATGAACTTGGAAAAATTAATCCTCATATTCATCTCAGTACCAAATATTTAGGAGTTTGAGCTAATCAGATAAAGACATATCAAAGTAAAACAAATTATGAAATTTGGTATAACAGATATAAAAAAAGCTTTGCAAAAATCACGTGAAGATTTTGTACTTCACCACCGTACTCATTACGATGGAAAACTTCCTATCTGGGTAGCTGTTGAGATAATGGACTGGGGGGGGCTTATGTCTAATCTCTATAGCATTTCTCCTGAGAAAACACGACGTTTAATCGCTGAACAAGTATATCTTTCTGCTCCGCAACTAGAGTCTTGGTTAAAGAGTTTAAATATTATTCGTAATTATGTTGCTCACCATGGCAGAGTCTATAACAGAGTCTTTGATATCAAGCCCAAATTACCACGGAATGAAGCATGGACTATAGTGAAAAATCAATCACATAAACTATTTGCAATTATAGTTATGATTTATTATTTGCACCAAAAACTCGAACTAAATAATTTTGAACCGATTGACTCTTTGATTGAAAACTTTCCTGGAACGTCAGAAGAAATGACTCTTTTTACAGGAATACCAAATGACTGGAAAGAAATTATACAGCAAATACTACAATAAACTTTATTCCTTTGTTAAATTAGCATACACATCATTTTCGTAAAATGTATCCATACGATAGATACTTAAGGTAATTTATACTCTAGTAACATTAGTGTTACGCAAAGTAACATGAAATTTACTAAGCTCCGCTTGAATAACGCGAGTGTTGCTGGCTTACTGTTAATAGGTTTCAAAATAGTATCAATTAGATATAAATTTTATAGAAGTGGTGGTTACTGTGAATTTTGCTTCTTTGCTTAGGGAACTCAGAAACAACTCTGGGCTAACACAAGAACAGTTTGCTCATAAAATCGGGGTTTCTAGAGCTGCTATAGCGAAGTGGGAGTCAAATAGAGGTATACCTGATATTGCTAATCTTATTCAAATAAGTGATATTTTTGATATCTCACTTGACGAGCTTGTTAGGGGAGATAAAGCTGTTCAAAAGAAAGTTGTCGCTGATAGTAAAACAAAGAAGTGGCACTATCTTGTTATCTTATATTTATCTGCTATTTTAGTTTATATTGCTTATTTTGTTGTTTATCATAGAATTTTTATGGCTGGTTTTATGATTGCAACTATTTTCATGCTAGGAATTGAAATTAGCATATTTGTTAAAGATATAAGAAAACTTACGAATAAATAAACCTTTGTATTAGAATAATTTTTGTTGCTGAATGTGTGTATGGAAAATTTGTTGTATATAAAGTTTATAGCTAATCGTATTGTACAAGATATTAAAACACAGGAATAATCCTAAGGAAGTGTTTGATAACGCATATGAATACTTATTCAAAACTAAAGGTTGTAGACTTATTAATGCCTATTCACTGTATTTACTGTTTCTTTAGCGTGAGTAAATCCTATCTTTTGCTTGCTATGATGTAGCGAAAATCTAGAAATAGAAGAAGAATTAAAGGCTAGAGACTTTACACCTAAGTAAGAATTTTAGTGTGTATAGATACTAGAACGTGAGCAAAGTAAATTTCCTTCAAAATATTTCAGCAAGTCATATATTCATCAACTTTAGAGTGATAAACATTTCCGAAAGCTTATATTTACATATTGATGGCAGATGACATTTGTCATATATAACTTTTGACACTATCCACTACTGTAAGCTATCCCTCCTACCTTATTCTTACTTTTATAAGGAGGGTACAGTTCAGATGGAAACAGTTATTAAAGTAAATAACATTTATAAATCGTATAAAGATAAAAACGCTTTAAAAGATATTAGTTTTTCAATTCACTCAGGTGAATGTGTAGCATTAGTAGGTCCCAATGGCGCAGGCAAAACAACACTTTTTAAAATACTGCTCGGCGATTTAATGCAAACCAGTGGAAAAGTTAGTGTTTTGCAGTCTAGTCCCATGGATGTGGCTAAAAAGAGAGAAATTTCTGTTCTTGAGCAGGCAAATATTGTTCCTGATTTGTTAACAGCAAACGAATTGATTAAGTTTTATCAGACTATTTATGAAGAACATTTGTCAGTCAAAGAAATTGACGCTTACTTGAATTTTTCACCTCAGCAGAAAAAACAATTCATGTCTAAGCTTTCTGGTGGGCAAAAACGTTTCTTGAGTTTTGTTTTGACCTTAGTTAATAAACCAAAGCTATTATTCATGGACGAACCAACTACCGCTATGGATACTATAACTCGTCAGCGTTTTTGGGAAATTATTGCTGAGTTGAAAAAGCAGGGAATGACTATTGTCTACTCTTCACATTATATTGAGGAAGTGGAAAATACAGCTGATCGTATTCTGGTTTTACACAACGGAAAAATTCTGCGTGATACAACTCCTCATGCTATGCGAGCTGAGAAGATAGAAAAACACTTCACTATTCCTAAGCATTATGCTGAAGTTGTTGAAAATATGCCAGAAGTTAGCGATTTTGAAGTTAAAAATGACATTATTAGTTTCGTTACTAAAGATGGTGAAAAAGTCTGGAAACGCTTGCAAGAAAAAGGACTTTCTTTTGAAGAGTTAGAAGTAAAAAATCGTAGTTTGTTTTCTAGTATTTTTCAAAGTGAGCCTAGTGAGATTGAAGAAGATGAGTAGAAAACAAGAAAAGTATTATATATAAAAAACTCCATTAAAGGTGAGGAAAAACAGCCTAAGACTAGTCTAAAATCTTGAATTTTCAAAGGAAAAACTATGAATAAGATAAAGTTATAAGCCGTTTACGTAAACTAAATAATAGCAATAGAGTTGTTCTTTGCTTTATATAGCGTATGTGGAGCTGGAGAATAAAAGCTATTAGAAGTATAGGATATATAACTCAAAATCTTTACAGTATTCATAAGTAATTCCACTAGTTATGCTCACGAGTATTTTACGTATCTGCTATGTCCTAAAAAACATACTTTCTTCACTTTTGCATAATTATAAAACTTACCAATAACACAAAAGAAAACAAAGGGGAATAAAACAATGAAATCACTTATTGCACTACTAAAAATCGAGTATTTGTTTACTAAACGATCTCTTATAGCTTTTGGCTTGGGGGTCTTTATGCCTATCGCATTCTTCTTAATATTTTCTTCAATAAATGGTTCAGACAATGCGCCAGAAAATATAATGCGTCACTTTCTAATATCTATGACTTCGTTTAGTTGCTTGAGTTTTGCGTTTTTTGCTTTCCCTATATCAATGGTTGAAGCGAAAGAAAATAATTGGGAAAAAATTATTGTACATTCGCCTATTCCGATGAGTAAGTATTATCTTGCTAAAGTTATACGTATACTAGCATATTTTGTTATTGCCATTATTCTTGTATTTGCTACTGGTTACTTCATAAAAAATGTTCAAATGCCTCTTACAGACTGGCTAGTTAGTGGTATGCTACTAACAATTGGTAGCACAACATTTTTGGGAATTGGTCTTGCAATTAGTATGATTTCTTCTAAAGAAACAATGAGTGCTGTTTCTAATATTATTTACTTAGGATTAGCTATGCTTGGCGGGCTATGGATGCCTGTGAGTATTTTTCCATCGTGGTTACAAAATATTTCAAAACTAACCCCAACTTACCATTTAGCTGAGCTGGCTAATAAATATATAGATAAGCATACTTTTGCTACAGAATCGTTTATGATTTTGACTGCTTATGCTGTATTATTTGTAGCAGTTTCGCTAGTAATTGCTCGTCGCAAAAGGGTGAGGTAAGTGGCTTTTTTCAAGAAAAGAGAAAATTATATTTTATTTTATATATGGATGGTTTTTCATATAGTACCTTTTATACAAGTTTACTTAGGTACTTTACCAACATATTTTATATGGCTGTCACTTATTTTCACTTTTAGCTATTTATGTATATTACACACAGATAACACTTTAGTCAGTAGTATTTGCTTAGTTTATATTTGGGCTTATATTATTGGTGGTATTATCTGGTATTCACCTTACTTTTTCTACTTTTTATTCTACACTTCAAACCTACAAGTGTGGCACTATAAAGATAAGCTTTCTCATCCTCGCTATATTGTCTTTTTCGTCTTAGGTGCGAGTATAACGATTTATATGGTTCTAAAAGCTAATCTTGAAAGCGCTTTCTTTATCATTGCTGTTTATTTTATTTGTATAGCTATGATTTTTATTCAACGTGGGCTAATTAGGAAAGAAAAAATTGAGAAACAGCTTTGGCAACAAAATATGTATATTAATCAGCTTATTGCTGAGAATGAGCGTAACCGTATAGGACGTGATTTACACGACACTCTTGGACACTTGTTTGCAACTATGAGTTTGAAATCAGAGTTAGCACTAAAATTGTTCGAGAAAAATCAATATGATAAAGCTGAAAAAGAACTTGTTGATTTAAATGCTTTGACGAAAAATGCTATGGGACAAGTTCGTCAAGTTGTATCTGGTTTGAAATATCAAACTGTTGAATCTGAGCTGGTAACAATTAGTCAAACACTGGAGCTAGCAGGTATATCCTTAGAGGTTTTAGGGGAGGAAAAAGCAAATATCCTTTCTCCAACTATGCAATCTACTATTTCAATGATTGTGCGTGAGCTGTCAAATAATGTCATAAAACATTCTAAAGCTAAAAGCTGTAGCCTTAGTTTTTATGAAACAGATACTGATACAGTGGTTGATTTTAGTGATAATGGTATTGGTTTTGAAACTTTAGTTGGAAACGAATTAAAGTCAATTAAAGATAGGTTAGTATTAGTAAAAGGAAAAGTGAAAATTACTAGTATAAAAAATCCGACAAATATAGTTATTACAATACCATTTGAGAAAGAATAGTATGAATATATTACTAGCTGAAGATCAAAGTATGTTACGTGATGCCTTATCTACTTTATTGTTGATGGAAGAAGAAGTAAATAGTGTAGTACAAGTTTGCGATGGTATTAGTGCTTGTCAATCTTTAAAAGAAAACAGTTTTGATGTTGTTATTTTAGATGTTGAAATGCCTAAAATGACTGGGCTGGATGTACTTGAATGGATACGAACAAATAATATTGATACAAAAGTTGTTATTATTACTACTTTTAAACGTCCAGGTTATTTTGAACGCGCTGTCAAACATAATGTTGATGCTTATGTGCTCAAAGAGCGTTCAAGTTCAGAATTGATGAAAACTATATATAGGGTTTTAAAAGGGGAAAAAGAGTATTCTCCAGAACTAATGGAAAGCATTTTTGCTAATCAGAATCCGCTTACCAGCCAAGAACAGTTGATTTTAAAAGAAATTGAATTGGGATATACGAATAAGGAAATTGCTAAGCATCTTTTTCTATCAGATGGTACTGTCAGAAATTACGTATCAGCAATACTTACAAAACTTGATGTTGATAACCGTACCCAAGCGATTAAAAGTGCTAAAGAAAAAGGTTGGATATAAAACTTATAGTGATGAACTTTGCATAAGCAACTTGAATGAAAAGTATGTATTGAGTAATACTGCAACATCTTATTTAGTTTAAGCTAAAAATATAGACTAGTTTTATTCATAGGCAAAACGTGAAATGATAATTATGCATTGTATATTCTTTCTTCATTAGATAAAATTTTTTGCTAAAGAATTATTAGAAAGTTTAAAGGTTTTAGAAAAGTATTTTACTTATTTATATAAATAGTTGTTTGTGTAAATAGTTTATATAGGGGAAGAAATGAGAGTATTTATTGCAGGTGCAACTGGAAGAGTTGGGCAGCAGCTTATAAAAGAACTGGTTTCAAAAGGGCATAGCGTAGTTTCAGGTGTAAGAAATCTTGAAAAAGCAACAAAAATAGATGAAGTAGAGAGTATATTTTTTGATTTATACCAAGATGTTAACCAGTTGGCTGAAGTTATTAAAGGCTGCGATGCAGTTTACTTTACAGCAGGATCTAGGGGAAAAGATTTACTACAAACTGACGCTTTCGGCGCTGTAAAACTAATGCAGGCAAGTGAAAAAGTCGGTATTTCACGTTTCATTTTATTGAGTTCGATATTTGCTACAGAGCCTGAAAAATGGTCTGACCCTAACTTAGTAAATATTACTGATTACAATATTGCAAAATTTTTTGCAGATAACTATTTGATTTATCAAACAAATTTAGAGTATACGATTGTGCAACCAGGTAATTTAGTTGAAGCAGATAGTGGTTCTGGTAAGATTTGCATAAATGTGACAAAATCTGCCTCAAATACAATACCTAATGTTGCTAAAGTTTTATCTGAATGTTTAGAAGAAGTAGCTACCTACAATAAGGTAATTCAAATGAGTGATGGTGATACTTTAATTAGCGAAGCTTTAAAGAATGTAAGCTAATGTATATATTTTATATGGCTAACTCGTAACTATTTTATAAATACTGATTCTTTTCTATAAAATGTGTGTTTTGCTTTAAGTAGTTAGCCATAATGTATTTAAAGACGATATTTAGATTTTGCTTTTACTTATAGCATTTTTGATGAAATACTTGCTGTGTAAACTTACCATTTTTATTGAAATATGTATCAGTAGATGCTTCGTATAGAAATTATTACGAAAGATAAAGTTCATTTTATGCGTTGATATAAGCTTCCAAAATATAGTAAAAATGTAGAAGATGGAACAACTTTTAGAACCAATTGATAGTATTAATAAGTTAACACAATTTTTACATAACTATAGAAAAGTTCAGGAGTAAGAAAATGAAAATAGAAAGAAAATTTGGAGAATATTTCGACTACTCTTTACATGATGCAAGAATATTAAAAATAGACTATGTAGATGAGAATTTGATACTACATTTTGACTATATTTTTTCTTATAACAAAGATAAGACAGAAAATACTCATAAAGCAAAAATTATCTTTGAAAAAGTGGATCTAGAATGTGTAGATTTTTTAGTCTTTAACGATGTAATAAATGAAAATTTCTCTGGTAAAAAAATAGATTTAGAAGAATATCAAAAAGAGTATAAAAGTAGTGAATTTGAAGTAATTATTGAAACGTACAATTGGAGTAGGGGTGTATTACAAGGTTGGTTATGGACAGGTAATGTGCCTGTAGATTGTGTTATGAATATTTTCTATTACGGAAGAATGATTTATGAAATAGCAGAATAAGAACCAATGAGTATAGAAAATATTTAGGAGTTACTCCTATTACAGAACATTGGGAACATATAAAACACGTTACTTTGTTTTTTGAGGGAAGTGCTATGACGGAAAATGCTTAAATATTCAGAATTTCAAAGACAAGGTTTTACTTATTTTGAATGTGATTTTTATGTAGAGATAGCAGAAAATAAGACAATGGTACTTCCAAAAAGCCAAGATGACAAAGAAGAAATTTTTAAATTATTTGGCTTAGATGCAAACTTAGGTTATAAAGAAAGTTTGAAATTACTAGAAGAAAAGTAATGTGAGTAAATTTTAGAGGTAGTAAAAGTATTAAACATAACCCAATTTTTTAGTATTTTAAGAATAATTCCTACTAGAGCAAAGTTAACAATTAGGTAAGAGCTTAGATTTACAAAGAAGTATTGTGCTATAAAATAGGTATAAGAATACACTTTACAAGTAAGCTATTTAACAAACATATTCTATAGAATTTACACAAGATAAAGTAAACAGTTGTAGTGCTTACATCATCATAAATAACGCATAGAACCATGAAAAGGAAACTATATGGAAGATTATGGTATTGAGTACAAAATAGATATTCCTGAAAAACAAAATAAACTAAAAGCTGAGATAGTTTCTTTTCTAAACAGCGAAGGCGGAGAGATTCATCTAGGTGTAAATAATGATGGCTTTATTGATAAAACACTGATAGAAAACAAAAAACAAGAATGGGAACAAACCTTATCTAATTGGGCTGTTAATGCTTTTAGTCCTGATGTTACAAATTTAATTTATATCTATCCAAATGACTTACCTTTTAAAATAAAAATTTCAAAAGGTACAGACAAGCCATATTTTTATAAAGATGGAGAAGGGTTTAATTCTAAAGGTGTTTATGTAAGAGTTGGTAGTACAAAAAGAGTAGCTAGTTTTGACGAAATCCAAAGAATGATTAGACATCGCACCTCAAATGATTTTGAATCAATCAGCATTACTCAAGATAATTTGACTTTTAAATATATTAAAAATAGGTTTAAAGAAAAAGGTATTAAGTTTGATAAATATGCTTTGTCATTAATAGGCAAAGATGGTAAGTATAATAATGCGGCATTTCTTCTAAGCGATCAAAACCCAACTATTAGTAAGTTTGCAGTATTTCAAGGAAAAGATGTTAGTGTATTTTTAGACAAGAAAGAATTTAGTGGTTCAATCTTAAAACAGCTCGATGAAATACTGTATTTTACAAGTTTATCAAATAGGAAAAGAATTACTTTTTCAGGTAAACCAAGTAGGGATGAGTATCTAGATATTCCTGAAAGAGCTTTAAGAGAAGCAATTGTAAATTGTTATTGTCATAGAGATTATACTTTAAGTGGTGATATAAAAATTGAATTTTATGATAATAGAGTACAAATTTACTCACCAGGAAGTTTGCCTGACGGATTAACCCTTGAAAATATTAAAATGGGAATGGTAGCAAAGAGAAATAAAATAATCGTAAATGCATTAGATAAAATTGATGTCATTGAAAATTATGCTTCGGGAGTTAGAAGAATTTTTGAAGACTATGCTAATTTTAAAAAACAGCCTGAATACTATATTTCAAATAATGGAGTTATTGTTACATTATTTAACCGCAATTATGATGGTCAAAATGATGGTCAAAATGATGGTCAAAATGATGGTCAAAATCAAATTCTAAAACTAGGTATTTCCGAAAGACGAGAGAAAATTTTAGAATTAATTACCCAAAATAAACATATAACATCAAATCTTATCAAAGATATGTTAGGGGTATCTAAAGCAACAATTGAGCGTGATATTTCCAAACTAAGAGAAGAAAATAGATTAGAATATGTTGGAAGCTCAAAAAATGGATATTGGATGGTTAATAGGAAAAAATAAAACATAATATAAGTTATTAAAAGACAAGTAGATACGGTTGCTTGTCTTGCTATTTTTTTAATAAGGAGAATAAGAATATATTTACTTTGATAAATGTTTAGTTATAGAAAATAAAATATTCATGAGAGAAATTTGATTAAAGAGACATTGATTAACTACTGAGTATAAGTAAAAAGATAGGAAAATTTTCCTAGAAACTATTAGAAGTAAAACTACCAAGCAAACCGATGAAATATATTTTGTTTATATGGAGGTTTTTATTTTTATACTGTAAAAGCTAGTTATAAAAATCTAATTCTTACACATGCAATAAAAACGAAGTAACAAAACAACTAATAAGTAGAAACTGAAAAATACAGTTTTATGAAAAGAGATAGCAGATTTTTTCTCCATAATTCTATGTTTTAAAAGGAACGAATTTTATGGATAATAAAATCAAAGCAAGTTTTTAGTTTAAAGATAGTACGAAATCTTTTACATTATTATTTGAGTGGTTTATATATAAGCAGGAATATTATCAGAACCTGATTCAAGCCATATTTATAGGAATATAGTGAGTAAGTGAAAAGTAACATGAGTGAAAATTTAGAACTACTAAAAATAATAAAATAAACAAATTTCTTTTTGTCTTTTAGGAATAATTTTCACTAAATCAAAGTTAATAAGTAGGTAAGAGTTTAGATTTACAAAGAGGTATTGTGCTATAAAATTTTGGTTCTTTTCTCTGAAAAGTATTTTTACTAGCTGAAAGACTGCCGATATTACTTTGTTAGAGCTATAAAAAATAGAAATTCATACTTATTGATAGCTGATATATGAAATCAAAAAAGGTTTCTATTTTAGAAGGGGAAGTAAATGATAGATAGTATTATTAGTGAGTTATCAATGAATGCTTTCTTTTATATCAGATTACTATTTGAACATATTTTCATTACTTCAATATCAATTTCTATTGCAATATTAGTCGGACTATCAATAGGTATATGGATTTCCTACCATCCAAGGATTGCTAATTATATAATCTCAATTGTAAATGTTATCTATACCATTCCGTCTATTGCACTACTAGGATTTTTAGTTTCTTTCAGTGGAATAGGCAATATAACTGCAATAATTGCAATAACAGTATATGCATTGCTTCCAATTGTTAGAAATACTTATGTGGGAATAACAAATATAGATCCTAAAATTGTTGAAGCAAGTAAAGCAATGGGAAGTAAAGAGTACCAAACGTTATATAAAATAAAGTTACCTCTTGCTTTTCCTATAATTTTTGCCGCAATTAGAAACATGGTCATTATGACTATTGCTTTAGCTGGTATAGCTTCTTTTGTTGGTGCTGGTGGATTAGGTGTTGCAATTTATAGAGGTATTACAACAAATAATGAAGTTCTAATTTTAATAGGAAGCTTTATAATAGCTCTACTAGCTTTAACAGTTGATGGTATTTTAGGAATAATAGGTAAGATAGTAGAAAAACGTAAATTTAAAAAGTTGAAGTCAAAAAAGTTTTTGTCTATTATTCTAGCTTTGGCTGTGTCACTTTCAATTTTTAGCCTATACCATACCAAAAACTCAAATACGATTGAGATAGCTTCTAAGCCCACGACTGAAGGATATATTTTAGCTGAAATTGTAGCTGAAGCTATAAGGAAAGATACTGGTTTAAAGGTGAATATTACACATGGAGTTGGGGGTGGAACTTCCAATATTCATCCAGGTATTCTTAAAGGTGATTTTGACTTGTATCCTGAATATACAGGTACATCTTGGCAAATTGTTTTGAAAAGAAAAGAACCTTACAGAGAAGAAAACTTCGATGAGTTAAATAAAGAGTATGAGAATAACTATAAGTTAACGTGGAAAGGGTTGTTTGGTTTCAACAATACTTATAGTTTGGGGATAAGGAAAGATTTGGCGCAAAAGTACAATATAAAAACTTTTAGCGATCTTTCAAAGTATGCGAAAGAATTTACATTCGGTGCAGAATACGACTTTTTTGAAAGAGAAGATGGTTATAAAGTATTATCAAATGCTTATAATTTTAATTTTAAAAAAGCTGTAGATTTAGATAATGGTTTAAAATATCAAGCTTTATTTGATCAAAAAATAGATGTGATGACTGTCTTTACCACAGATGGACAGTTATCAGATCCTAGAATTTTAGTTTTGAAAGATGACCGTAACTTTTATCCTCAATATAAAGCAGGAATAGTTTTGCGTATGGACACGCTACAAAATCACCCTGAATTAAATAAAGTGTTGAATAAGTTTGTTGGGCTTATAGATGAAAAAACTATGGCTATGTTGAACAATAAAGTTGAAATAGGAAAAGAAAATCCAAAAGATGTAGCTGTAAACTTTTTGAAAGAAAAAGGATTTTAAGGAATAAAATGCCTAAGATTATTGAGTATAAAAATATCTGCAAATCATACAATGGTAAACCAATAATTAATGATTTTAGTTTGGAAATAAATAGTGGCGATTTTTTGTGCATAGTAGGTACATCTGGGTCAGGTAAAACCACTTTGATGAAAATGATAAATGGCTTGATTAAGCCAGATGAAGGACAAGTACTAGTATTCGGTAAAAACATAAATGAGGAAAACATTATTAGTCTTAGAAGAAAAATTGGTTATGCAATTCAAGGTAATGGTTTATTTCCACATATGAGTGTTTATGAAAATATATCGTATGTACCTAGGTTGGAAAAGAAAAAAGAAGATGAATTAGATCACATTGTAAATGAAAATCTAGATTTAGTTGGCTTACCGCGAGAGTTAAAAAACAAGTATCCAGACCAACTTTCAGGAGGGCAACAGCAACGTGTAGGATTAGCCAGAGCCTATGCTAATTCTCCGCTTATTTTGCTAATGGATGAACCTTTTGGGGCAGTGGACTCTATTACAAGGTATCAGTTGCAAAAAGATTTAAAAAAGATTCATGAGCGTAGGAAGTGTACTATTATTTTTATTACACATGATATTCGTGAAGCTTTTACAATGGGAACGCATGTATTGGTATTAGACAAAGGTCAAATACAGCAATATGGTACTACCAAAGAAGTATTAGAAAGCCCTAAAAATGATTTTGTGCGAAAGCTTATAGATATGGCAAGTTGAGGATAAGACTTTTTAAATTTTATCTTGAGTTTATATCTTACGTGTATGAGGTAATCTTATATTTATAGTTTTATATATTGACAATGCTTCTGCAACAAATATAATTGTATTTGTGTCAGATACAAATACAAAGTAGGTTGTGTGAATGGATACTAAATTTTCTGTAGCAGTGCATATACTGATTATGTTCTCTGAAACTAAGGAAAAATTAACTTCAGAAAAAATAGCTAAAAGTGTAAATACAAATTCTAGCTACATTCGTAAGGTAATTGCTTTGCTCAAAAAATCAAATCTTTTACTACGAGCAGAAGGTAGTTTTGATTACTCGTTAGGAAAAAGTAAAGATAGTTTAACATTGCTAGAAATATATAGGGCAGTACAAACTCCTAAACTGTTGTATACACACCAAAATGCTAACAGACAGTGCCCTGTTGGTGCATATATAAATAAAGCTTTAGACCCTATCATAGAACATGCAGAAATACAGCTTGAAAAAGATTTGGAAAACCAGACCTTGGAAAAAGTTATAGATAAGATACGAAAAGAGCTTGATAGTGAAAATAACCAAAGCTTCTAAAGTAACTATCACCATAAGCCAGTTTTATCCAAGAATATAACTCCTAGAGTTCCTCTGTTAAAAACTTGAAAATATTTTACAGAAACAAAATAAATAGTTCTTATCATCAATCTCAGTTTATTAACTGCTTTGAAAAATAAATACCCAAAACAAACACTTTAAAGCACTATAAGTACAAAAGGAAAAGTAATGAAAGCAGCACAGCTTAGAAAATACAACAAAGAAAATATAAAATTAGAAATAATAGACCTTCCAAAACCAGTACCTACAGATACTCAAGTATTAATAAAAGTTAATGCAGCAGGGGTAAATCCTGTTGATAATATGATTACTCGCGGGGAAGTAAAACTACTTCTGCCGTATTCTTTGCCACTTACTGCTGGAAATGAAGTAGTTGGTATCGTTGAGGAAGTAGGTGCTAAAGTCAGCGATTTCAAAGCTGGAGACAGAGTATTTGCTCGTTTACCACTAAGAAGCATTGGTGCATTTGCTGAATATGTAGCAGTGGAGGAAAACGCTTTGGCTTTAGTGCCGTCTTATCTTAACGATGAGCAAGCAGCTTGTGTGCCACTTACAGCACTTACAGTTATGCAGGCAATGGATCTTATGCGGGTAGAAGCTGGCAAAACAATTTTCATTTCAGGTGGCACAGGTGGGGTAGGTGCAATGGCTATTCCTATTGCTAAAGCGAAAGGATTAAAAGTAATTACTAATGGAAATGCGACGAATAAAGAACGTGTTTTAGCACTTGGTGCTGATCAGTTTATTGACTATAAAACGCAAGATTATGCTGAAGTAGTATCTAATGTTGACTACGTTCTAGATACTTTAGGCGGTAGTCATACGCAAAAACAAATCTCCATTCTAAAGGCTGGAGGGCATATAGTTAGCCTTAAAGGTGTGCCTAATAAAAAGTTTGCCAAGCGTTTTGGACTATCTGCTTGGAAACAATTCTTGATTGGATTAGTTGGACGCAAACTTGATAAGTTGGCTGAAGAAAAAGATGCAACATACGACTTTATTTTTGTTGAGTCTAATGGTAAACAGTTACAGGAAGTAGCTGGTATTTTCTCACAGCTACGCATACAACCATCTATAGATACTGTATATGATTTCAAAGATATTAACAAAGCACTTGAAAAGGTTGCAAACGGCAATTCTAGAGGAAAAACTCTTATAGTTTTTAAATAAATAGGGAAACAATTTCTTACAAACCATAATATAAAGCAGAGATAAAAAATAGTGGAACTTCAAATATCTCTGCTTTATTCTTGTAAACAGGTAGTTTATAAAGCTTTCAACCTATGTATAAAGGGTATTAAACTTCGTTTTACTGTCCACGTAAGTATGAATTATTGAACACTTGGTGTTGTTCATCATATAGGATTTTTGCAGCTTCGTTTACCCAATTCACATTACGTAAAAGAACTCGTCCGAGCAAAATTATGTCGGCTTGATTTGTTTGTAAAATGTGTTCAGCTAAGCCAGGATCATTTATCAGCCCAACAGTCGCAACATCTATATTTACAGCTTCTTTGATTTTAGTAGCATAAGGTGTTTGAAAAGCTGCATGTACTGGTATATTCGGCTTTTTATTTAGCAATCCTCCAGTAGATACGTCAATACACTCAACATGTTGCTCTTCCATCCACTTAGCCATTTGTTGCCAGTCTTGTAAAGTATTTTGTTGTCCAGTCTCATCGTAATCTGTAGCAGAAATACGCACCCAAATTGGTTTAGTGAAAACTTTTTTACAGCCATCAATAATTTCTTGTAAGAAACGATAACGATTTTCTAAGCTACCACCGTACTCGTCTTTGCGTTGATTTGAAAGTGGTGAAATAAACTGATTGATTAAATACCCGTGGGCTGCGTGCAGTTCAATCATATCGTATCCAGCTTGTTCTGCTCGTCTAGCACTGTCTATAAAGTCTTTTATAGTTGCTTTAACTTGCTGTGTTGTCATTACTGTTGGAGCATTGTATGGTTCACCGTAGGCAATTTTACTAGGGGATAGTGGATTTTCTACATTTAAAGCTTTGCGTCCAGAATGCACAATTTGGACGCCAATTTTTGCTCCTAAATAGTGAATAGAATCCACGAGATCTTTTAAAGCCATTGCTTGTTCATCGTTCCAAAGCCCTAAGTCATAGTTTGTCAAACGTCCATCAGGGTGAATAGCTGTGGCTTCTTGAATAATTAGTCCAACTCCGCTGATTGCTCTAGCTCCATAATGAGTAAAATGAAATGTTGTTGGTATTCCGTCCTGTTTTTTGACTTCATACATACACATTGGAGACATAACTACTCGATTTTTAAGTTCTAAGCCACCAATGTTGGCAGAAGATAACAACTTGGACATGTTAGCCTTTCTAAAAGAATAAACTGGTTTTATAAAGTATGTCATTTTGAAGAGAGATACTTATAATAAGATTTCTAACAATTTTATACTAAAAAATATTTCCATATTATTTGTATAAAGAAATCTAGCTAAGAAAAGTGTATAAATGACTAAAGGAAAGTTTTATTACACAGTAAAACAGCAAACTCAAAATCTAAATATCACTAGCTACGTTGTTGAATGCTAAACTTATGTATCTATAAGATTCCTTATTTGTATATTTTGTAATAACTTCTATCTACTTTAGTTAGTTGATTGTACAGTGTATGAAATTTTAAAGTATTACTTACTGTATTTGTATATCATTAAGTTCTATCATAAATTAGCAACTGTACGTTTTAGCGTGGAGGCATCTATGGGAGAAATAAGGATTACTCGAATATATGAGCCTATAAGCTCTGAAGATGGCACACGTATTCTTGTTGATCGTTTATGGCCACGTGGTATTTCAAAAGAAAAGGCTTGTCTTGACTACTGGTGGAAAGAAGTTACTCCCTCATCACAGCTACGTAAATGGTTTGGACATGACCCTCAAAAATTTCTTGATTTTAGGAATTTATATCGTAAAGAATTAGATGAAAATAAGCTTATCAACGAGTATATAGTTTGTATCAGACAAATTTTGAAGACACAGAATTTAACTTTACTGTATGCCGCTAAAGACCCTAGTTGTAACCATGCACTTATATTGAAAGAGTGGTTTGAAGAAATGCTTTATGTTGATAAATAGGTAGAAGATTCATAAATAGTATGTATAGACTTATGAATAATAAATGTTTAAAGCATAATAACTATAGGATTTAGAGAGTAACTGTGATTGATATAGATAGTATTTTCAAATATAAAGTTCTAAATGTTGATAAGCTTTTGGTAAACGGTTTTGTAGCTACAGGTAGTATCTATGTAAAAAATTTCCTTATATTGGAAGAGAATTTTAGAGTTGAAATTATAGTTGGTAGTTCAGGCTTAGTAGATTATAAAGTTTATGAAATAGATACAAATGAAGAATATGTTTTAGTTCATGTTTCTAATGCTGATGGTAGTTTTGTGACTCAAGTTAGAAAAGAATGCGAAAAGCTATTAAGTGATATTTCGAATGATTGCTTTGATCTTCAGCTGTTCAAGAGTGAGCAAACACAAAAAGTAGTTGACTATATAACTAATAATTTATCAGTAAAACCTAAGTTTCCTTGGAGTAAAAATCCGAACTACGCCACTTTTCACGCTAAAGAAAATGACAAGTGGTTTGCAATAGTAGTGTCTATTTCTAAAACAAAACTAGGGTTAGATGGTGAAGAAGAAATAGAAATTATGAATTTGAAAGCTTTACCTGAAGAAATAGAAGAAATTGTTGACAAGAAAGTATTTTTCCCCGCCTATCACATGAATAAGAAGCATTGGTTTACTATTTGTTTAGACGGCAGAATAAGTAATGAGCAAATCTATGAGTTAATAAGAAGAAGCTATGAGTTAGTGGCTAAAAAGTGAATAAACTATTTTTGGAAGTGACATAGAAATAAAAAGTACTTACAGTAAAAGCCATTTACAAACTGTGCATAGTGTTTTGTAAAATCTAGATATATATAAACTAAAACGCAAAGATAGATTTTAGCTAAGGCGTCAAAAAGCTCTAACTAAAACTGATAAAACTATGCTTTCAATCGTGTTTTCTTATAGATACTACTACCTTTTAGGAAAGTTTTTATGCGACGTTAACTGCTAGATTAGCTTAGCTTACGATATATAAAATTTGCAGAAGTGTCTAAACACGTTTTCCCCTAGATAGCAATATAAACAAATAGAATAAAGTAGCGTAATAATTTATAGGTTTTAGGCTAGATTACGAAGTCATGACAAGCTGTTTCTCATAAGTATTTTCATCACAAATTTTTTCAAGCATTACTTTAGCAACATCTTTTCTGTAAGTTATCGGTATACGTTTAACTTTCTTACCACTTTCAGTGAAATAGACTTTAGGAAAGCTAGACTTACACCTGTTGCTTAAAATTCCAGGGTGCAGGGTAGTCCACTTTAGATTAGAGCTAACTAAAAGCGCTTCACCTTTGTAGTGATCATTAAAAACTCTCCTTAGAAATATTTTAGGCAAAGTTCGGAAAAACGGACGTACGTTATTCATAGTTTTCCCAACCCCTAAAGCTGATAAAACTATAATTCTGCTAACTTTGGCTTTTTTCATAGCCTCAATAATGTTGGGAATTGCTGTTTCAAACAAAGCGATTTTAGTACTTATACTGGGGTTTCCAAGGGTAACTAACACTACATCTACATTTTTCATAGCTAAGCTTAGCGAAGAGATATCGTCTAGTTTTCCTCTAATTACTTTCAAATTCTTATGAGGCAAAAGTTTATCAGGATTGCGTACATAAGCTGTGACTAAGTAATCTTTTTCCAAAGATTGTTTTAATATTTCTTTCCCAGTGCGACCTGTAGCACCCAGCAACAGTATATGCATTTTTACCTCAACTATTTATACTTGTACTACTTAGTATACTGCGTCGATATACAAGGTGTTATCTATAATAAGCACTATAAACACTTGTTATTCTTGCGTAATAATCTAGTGATACATTTTGATTCTAACTATTTTATAAACGTATGATTATATTTTAATAAACGTTTTAGAGTATAAATACTTTCTAGCTAAGTACAACACAGAAAGAAAATGGACGTAGCTACCACGAAATAACTACGTCCAAAGCATTACTTATACTGACTTTTAACTGTCAAATAATAAAATAAAACTACAGAATCTTTTCTTTCAACCAGTTTTCAATGATTGATAAAGTTTGAGCTTGGTATTTACCATACTCGTACATGTGGTCAGAACCAGTAATAGAAACTAGTAGAGAGTCCTTATATTTAGTGGCTGTTTTTCTAGCTATTGCTGGAACTACCATTTTGTCGTTAGAACCAGTTATCGTGAGCACAGGGCACTTTATTCTTGCAAAATTGACTTTAGCACTATTAGATGGATCTAAGAAAGGCAATGCCATCTGAAAATACACGCGGCCAGACTCTGGAACTAAATCAGCAAAAACTATTTCTTTACCTGATTCTTCTTGCTCATTCATACAGTATTTAAAGAATTCCTTTTTATAAGGAGGCATTGGTTTCTTCCAGAACCCCCAACGCAAGAAATGCTTAATAAAACACCTAACCATAGTAGGGTAGAAGGCAAATATACCAGCAGCAGGTGCTGGACCCATTAATATCATTCCCTGAACTTTTATACGTGTTGCTACAAGTTGAGCAATCAAACAACCAAGTGAATGACCTAGTAAAATAACATCACCGTCTAATTTCTTTATGTAGCAAACTAAGTCATTTACATAGTCTTTCAAACCGACATTTCCAACTTTTTTAAAACACTCGTCATAAGGCAAATCATGATAACGTAAACTAGGTGTATGGACTTTGACTCCCATGTCTTCAATTTTAGTAGCGAAATCGCCCCATACTTTTCCATTACACCAAGTCCCGTGTATTAAAACTATGTGTTTTTTAGCCATTTTAGTCCCCTTTAAATTCCTTTGAACAATTCTTTGTGTCACTTGTAACTAGTTTTATAACTAACGCAAAATAAGAATTTACATCACTATAACAAAATTTTTTCTAAAGAAAAACTAAGATTTATTTTATTTAGATGAGTGTTTATAAAAGCTTGTAAATAGTAATATAACCTAAACTTTTAGGAAAACGAACTTTCACTTATTAATAATACTTATTTGGAAAACAATACTTTTATAGTTCACTATATATTTTCTGATAATAAAAGTAATGTAAAGGAATGAGAAAACATAGTTTTGCTATTTTAACTTACGTTTATAATATTTCGAAAAAGATACATAAGTATAAAAATTATAAAATTTACTAAAATCACTTTTAGGTAAGGGTAACCTAATTTATACTAGTATCTGGTAATGTTAATTCACGAAATGAGAAGAATATGAAAAAAACAATTGCTGTACTAACTCTATCATCACTATTGTTTTTAACAGGCTGTAGTAGCCAAGATACTTCAAAAGAAGTAAAAGACACAAAGCCAGCAGTTACTTTTGAAAAAGAGACTAAAGAATATAAAAATTTCGTTGAACAACAAATTGACAAATTATTGCTAGATACACAAAAATGGGTAGAAACTATAAAATCAGGCGATATTGCGAAAGTAAAAGCTGAGTATCCACTTATCCGTATGGCTTACGAACGCTCAGAACCAATAGCTGAATCTTTTTCTGAACTAGACGTGAAAATTGACTTCCGTCTTGCAGATTTCAAAGAAGAGTTCAAAACTGAAGAAGGCTGGGCTGGATACCACAAAATAGAACAAATCCTATGGGAGAAAAATACTCTAGATGGTGTTCAAAATTATGCTGAACAGTTAGTAAACGATATTAAAGAGTTGAAAGCAAAAATTTTGACTGTAGACGTTACCCCTGAATTAATGCTTACAGGTTCTGTTGACTTGCTAAACGAAGTAGCAACTCAGAAAATCACTGGAGAAGAAGAAGTATACTCCCATACAGATCTATATGACTTCAGAGCTAATATACAAGGTGCTGAAAAAATATTTGAAATATTCACACCAGCTATTAAAGAAAAAGATCCAAAACTTGTTGAAACTTTGAAGAAAGAATTTAAAACAGTAAACGGTTTACTGGATTCATATATGACAGACAAAGAAAACTACAAGTTGTATATAGATCTATCTAAGGAAGATACAAAGAAACTAGCCGAAGCAGTAACTAAACTAGGTGAACCATTATCACAAATGGGCATCATTGTAGGAGCTAAAAAATAATGAGTGATGACAACCAGCAATGGATTGACAAAAAAATTACTCGACGTGACTTCCTAAAAAAAGCGGGAATTGCTGGTGCAGGAACTATAGTGGGTGGTTCTGTAGTTGGTGCAGTATTAGGGTCTAAAAATCATAGTCTTGCTAATGAAATAGATGGCGGTAATGAGTATTCCCTATACGGTAAACACCAGAGCGGAATCACCACTCCTGCTCAAAGTCATGTGTATCTAATGGTAGTAGATTTACATTCAACTGATATTAAAGAAGTTAAGAAAATGTTCAAAGATTGGACTGAGTATTCAGAAAAATTAATGTCAGGTAAATTAGTCGGTGAAGAACTTGAAAATGGTCTTTTACCTCCATTAGATACTGGTGAAGTTATGGGAATGAACCCATATAACCTAACACTTACTTTTGGTATAAGTACTTCTTTCCTATCTAAATTAAATTTAAATGCTAAAAAACCAGCAGAATTCAAAGATTTACCTCACTTTCCACGTGACCAGATTAAGGAAAAATACAGTGGAGGAGACATCTGTATACAAGCTTGCGCAAATGATGCACAAGTTGCCTTTCACGCTGTCAGAAACCTAGTTAGAAAAGCTAGAAACACTGTTACTATGCGTTGGGGACAAAGTGGATTTACTAAAGGAAAGAAAAACGAAACCCCAAGAAACTTATTCGGTTTCAAAGATGGCACAGCCAATGTTTCCACTGAAGAAAAATACAAGCAAATAATTTGGCGTGACAAAAACGACTGGTTAAAAGATGGCACGTATATGGTAGTACGTAAAATACAAATGCATCTAGAAACATGGGATAGAACCAGTTTACAAGAACAAGAAAATACCTTTGGCAGATATAAAGAAAGCGGAGCACCATTTGGAGAAAGTGATGAATTTGCAACGGTTGATATCACTAAGAAAGATAAAAATGGTAACTTCGTTATACCTGAAGATTCTCACGTTCATCTAGCTAAGAAAGCTAAAAAAGAAATATTTAGACGTGGCTATTCTTTCTCTGATGGTTTAATAGAAGAAACTGGACAATTTGATTCAGGGCTACTATTTATTTCTTTCCAAAAAGATCCTAAACAGTTTGTAGATGTACAAAATAGTTTGGGTTCAGAAGATAAAATGAATGAGTACATAACTCATATTGGTAGTGGTTTGTTTGCTTGTTTCCCTGGAGTTAAAAAAGGTGAATACATTGGTAAAAACTTATTTGAATAAAATCTTTGCGAGTTTAGTAGTAGCTTTTATACTCTTTAGCGGATTACAAGCTTACGCTACAAATGAATATAGTGATCTTTTTATTAAAATTACAGATATTTCTGATGCTATTGATAAGAAAGATAACTCGAAAGCACAAAGTTTGCTTGCTGATATAAAAACTAGCTTTGAAGGATTACCAAATTCTAATTCCAAAGCCGGAATGAAAGTAAAACAAGAAATACTTTCAGCCCAAAATACTCTTACTAAAGAAAGTATAAGAAAAGTATCTTCTGCTTTGTTATCTTTTGAAAAAGAGCAAAATCCAGTTGATGAAAAGGCAGAAAAAGCTAAATTTGAATCAAAAGTTTTACCTGGTTTGCAAGAACTCAAAACCGTAGTTGAAGGTACAGACCTCGACCAAATGAAAGCACAGTATTCTGCTTTCAACTCTCTTTGGGTAAGAAATGAGTCCTTTGTACGTGCTCGTAGCATTAGTCACTACGGAAAAATTGAGACAGGGCTTTCATTCCTAAGAAGTTCTATGGAAATGCAACCTTTTTCTCATTCTAGTGTCAAAAGTGCTTATGAGGATTTATCCCAAGCTATCACAGATTTTTTGAGTGGGAAAAAAGTATCATACTCTAGTGATATAAGCACTTTAGAAAAAGGTATAAGCGTACTTGAAAAAGGATTAGCTGCTTTTGAACAAGGAAAGTATAAAGATGGCGAACAGCTTTTAAAAAGATTTATTCAGTCTTGGCCAACTTTTGAAGGTGAAGTTAGGACTAGAAATGCTTCTTTGTATTCACAAGTAGAAACTCAGATACCTATTATTTCAGTAAAGGGCAAAGATAAATCTAACCAAAAAATATTAAAAGAAATAATAAGCCAGTTATCTGAAATTAACCCTAAAGCTCAGTATACTTTTGTTGATTCTGCACTAATTCTTATCCGTGAAGGTGTAGAAGCATTATTGATTGTTATTGCTTTAGTAAGTGCGTTAAAAGCAGCTAACCAACGCAATGGACTCAAATGGGTTTACGCAGGAGCTGCAGTAGGAGTATTAGCAAGTTGCGTATTAGCAGTGACATTACAGTTACTATTCCCAACACTTACTTCAGGAACTAATAGAGAAGTTATTGAAGGTATAGTAGGTATTGTTGCTGTAGTTTTCATGATTAGTATCGGTATGTGGTTACACAGCAAATCTTCCATATCTGCTTGGAAAAAATTCGTAGATTCTAAAATAAACGTTGCTATCTCAACTGGTAGCTTTATATCAATGTTTACTTTGTCTTTCCTAGCGGTATTTAGGGAAGGCGCTGAAACAATAATGTTCTATGTAGGAATTATCCCTAGAATTTCTCTTACAGCTTTCCTACTTGGCATATTTTTAGCAATCGTATTGCTGTTAGCTTTAGCTTTCATAATGTTGAAACTATCAGCTAAGATTCCTATACATTTAGTTTTCTTAGTTTTAACAATACTAATTTACGGTTTAGCCTTCAAAATGTTAGGTGTAAGCATACATATACTACAACTAACAGATATATTCCCAAGCCATATTCTAAGCTTCATACCAACAGTTGAGCTACTTGGTATATATCCAACAGCAGAAGGCATAATTTCTCAGTTGATTTTCCTATTTATAATAGGAGTAATTTCAATAAAAAAAGCATTCAAAGTTACATAGGTAGCGATGTTGCTTATGTAACTGAAAATGAAGAAACAATAGTTGACCACTTGGGAGAACTGCGTAAAAGACTAATCTATATTCTTGTCTTTTTCGTATGTGTGTTTATTATTTCTCTAGTATTTGCTGGAAATATTTATGAGCTACTCACATCAGGCTTTGATAAGAAACTTTTAGTTTTGAGTCCAAGCGAAATTTTGCATATATATTTGCTAATAGCAGGGTGGTCATCAGTTGTTTTTTCCCTACCTTTTATTGCTTACCATATTTGGGCTTTTGTAGCTCCAGGTTTAAAACGTAATGAAGCAAAAGTGTTATTAGGCTACGTGCCAGCAGTTTTCGTTTGCTTTGTTATCGGATTTTTATTTGGTCTGCTAGTAGTTAGTCCTTTACTGCTAAGTGTATTGTTGGGTTTAGGTAAGGGAATCTTCGATGTACAGATAACAGCTTATAACTATTTACTTTTCGTAATACATACAACTGTTCCACTCGGAGTTTTATTTGAACTTCCAGTAGTAATTGCTTTCTTAACTTCTTTATCAATACTTACACCTAAATTCTTGATAAAAAATAGAAAATACGCTTACTTTATTTTATTAGTTATAGCTGTATGCATAACTCCACCAGATTTTGCTAGTGATCTGATAACTACTATCCCATTAGTATTAATATATGAGTTAGGCGTTATAATTAGTAAAGTAGTTTATAGACGTAAAAAAGTATCCATTCAAAAAGAGGAGTAATAAAGTGAGTTTTCTAAATGATATCGGACTACCAGGAATAATACTTATTGTATTAGGTGCATTAATTATTTTTGGTCCTAAAAAACTACCTGAATTGGGTAGCTCAATTGGAAAAATGATTAAGGAATTTAAAAAGTCAGTTTCTGATATTAGCGATTCTAACGAAGAAAAAGAAAAGAAGGAAAATAAAGAGGAGTAGGGAAGTAGTATTAGGCTATTGAGATAGTAAATACTTAGTTTATCTATTGTTTAAAATAAATAAACTACTCTATATATCAATTTATATTTTATTAACATTCAAATATGTAATAGACTTTATTATATGAATACTTTAACTAAAATAGAAGCACATGAACGATCAAATACAATAGATTTGGCAACGATGGATGTTGAACTCGATCTATTAGAGGCTGAAAATAAAGATAATAAAACTTTTGATTCTTATTCTTCACTCACTTTCACACCAAAAGTAGAAGAGACTTTTTTTGATATTATTGCCGAAAGCATCGAATCAGTAGCTATCAACGGACAGATAGCAGATTTCGAATATGACGGTAGTAAACTTTTTATTTCAGGACTAACTCCTAATAAGACTAATACTGTTAAAGTTAGTGCTAAATGCTATTATTCAATTACCGGTGAAGGACTACACAGATATTTTGATCCAGAAGATGGACGTTGTTACCTTTATACTCACTATGAACCAACAGCTGCTAGAAAAGTTTATGCCTGCTTTGACCAGCCAGATTTAAAAGCTAATTGGAACTTTACAGTAATTGCTCCACAATCTTGGATTGTATTGTCAAATAGTCCTGAAGATAGTAGCGAAGCTACAGGTAATGCAAGTAAGCATGTTTTTAAACCTACTCCAAAACTATCTTCATATATTACAGCAATTGTTGCTGGTGAATATTTCAAAGTCACTGAAGAATACGTAGATCCTAATAGTGGACAAAAAATTGATTTGGGCGTTTACTGTAGACAAAGTTTATCAAAGTACTTTGACTATGAAGATTTCTTGTATGTAACGAAGTGTGGTTTAGAGTTCTACAATAAAAACTATGATTATCCATACCCATGGGGTAAATATGATCAAATTTTAGTTCCTGAATACAATATAGGAGCTATGGAAAATCCAGGTTGTATTACATATAGTGAAAAGAAATTCTTATTTAAGAACACTCCAACTATTGCTGATAGACAAAGCCGTGCCAATACTATTTTGCATGAGATGTGTCATATGTGGTTTGGAGACTTAGTTACTCCACTTTGGTGGGATGATTTATGGTTGAAAGAATCTTTTGCTGACCATCAAGGTACTTTTACAACAGCTTTTGCTACGAAGTATAAGCAGGCTTGGTCTGCTTTTGCATGTAGACGCAAAGCTTGGGCATATCAGCAAGACTCTTTGCCTACAACTCACCCTATTCTTGCTGATATAAAAGATGTTGATGCTGCTTCTGAAAACTTCGATGGCATTACTTACGCTAAAGGTGCTTCTGTTTTGAAACAGCTAGTTGCGTGGGTAGGGGAGGAAAACTTCTTTAAAGCAGCTGCTGACTACTTTAAACACAATGCTTATAAAGCTACAACTTTGGTTGATTTAACTAAGTCTTTGAATAAAGTTATTGATAAAGATTTTGATGACTGGATTGAAAAGTGGCTGAATACAACTAATGCTTCAGTTATTACAGCACGTATAGCTAGTGAAGGTGATGAGATTATTTCTTTATCTCTAAAGCAAGAATGCATAACTGTAAGTGGTGAAAAGGTTATTCGTCCTCATCAGTTAAAACTTGGTTTGTATCGCTTTATATCTGAGGAAAACTCATCCAATCCTAAACTTGTTCGTTATGAATGCCTAGATGTGGAACTAGCTGATGAGACAGTAGATATAGACTCAGCTGTAGGACTTGCTAAGCCGGATGTTTTGGTCATAAATGATGAAGATTTGACCTATGCGATTACACGAGTAGATGATACTTCTGTATCAAACTTAGTTAAAGGAATGCATACCATAGAAAGCTCATTAACAAGAGCAGTGCTTTGGTTGTCTCTATTTACACAGGCACGAGATGGTATACTCCCAATAAATACTTATTTAGAAATCGTTTTAAACAACTTGCATAGGGAAGAAAACGATGCGATTGTGCAGTGTGTTCTAGATCAGACTCAAACACTTGTATCATGTATGAAACCTGAAAATTCTCGTACAGCTCTTGCTTCGCTAGCTCGTTTTACTCATTCAATAATTTTAGATGCACCTAGCTATGATCTAAAACTGGCTTGGGCTAAAGCATATCTAAACTTTGCTTCAAGATTAGATTCTGCTGATTTTGCTGAAGATACCCATGCTGAAAAACTTTTGGAACTTGTAAATAATAACGTAGATAATTTTGAAACTGATTTACAGTTGATGTGGCAAGTAGCAAGAGTTTTAGCTATTTATAATGTCTATGATTTGTCTGATTTGGATGCTTTGAAAGAAAAAGATCCAAGTGGAGAGGGCATTATAGGATATATGAGAGCTAAAGCTAGTATCTTAGGTGACGGTAAAAAACAAGCTCTATTTGAAGAAATATGTACAAATAAAACCCTAAGTAATGAGCAATTATTAGCTCTGCTAGATGGATTTAATACTCATTTATCAGATGAAGAAAAGCTAGTATATGCTGATAAGTATTTTGAACGTATTGAGCAGCTTTGGAATGAGCGATCTATAGTTATGGCACGTCATATAACTCACGGTTTGTTCCCTAAGACATTTTACGTTGCAGATGTACTACCTGATTACAATCCAGTTTTAGAGAAGACTCGTAACTGGTTGACAACTAACCTTTCAGCTCCTCATGTATTGCGAAAGCTAATAGTTGAAAATTACGATTTAGCTCTCAAATCTTTGAGAACACAGAGCGTAAATTAATGTAAATAAAATGTTAAAATATGGAGTCAGTTCTATATACGAATTATTAAAAGTAGAACTGGCTTCAGTTTTTTCTGTTTATTCTTTGTAGGAAAATATAGAAAAATTGCAAGATTTTTTAATCAAATTGTAACTCTTAGCTAAATTTTAAAGTTTTCAAATTTTAGTTTTTATTTTTTCATCTTTATTTATTCAGATTTTAATTCTAAACTTAAAGGTATCTGTTTACTTTACTAGCACTTCAAGGAGGACTCATGATTGATGATGAAGTTATCGATCCTACTTCGACCGCAATATTTGGTGCTATTTCAACAGATGATTTGAATTCTTCTGCTATCGCTATTCTTTCAGAAGAGGATAAAGCAGCAGTTGTGGCTTTGCCATTTGGAAGTGCTTTGTTGATTGTTAAAAGTGGTCCTAGTGTAGGTTCACGTTTTCTTTTGAATAGCCAGACAATTACTGTAGGTCGTCATCCTGATAGCGATATCTTTTTAGATGATGTTACTGTATCTAGGAAGCACGCAATTTTTGAAGCATCAAATGGAGGATTTTTGGTTCGTGATGCTGGTAGCTTAAATGGTACTTATGTTAACCGTGAACTCGTAGATACATGTGAACTATCAGTGGGGGACGAAGTACAAATTGGCAAATTTCGTTTGACTTATCATACTAGTGTAAAAGGAGTAAACCTTGACTAACACTAGCAGTGTTCGTAATTTTTCTACAAATAGGACAGAAAAAGGGTATTGGCCTCACAATGTTTCTCACGAACCTACTATGACTATTGGTGAAGTTCGTGACTTATTAGCTAAAGAATTTCCATCAGTTACTTTATCTAAGATTAGACATTGGAATGAAAAAGGAATCGTAAATCCTTCTCGTTCAGAGGGCGGCTTTAGAAAATTCTCTCAAGCTGATTATCAGCGTTTGCGTTACGCTATCTCGGCTCAGCGTGATTCTTTCTTACCTTTAGATATTATTTTAAGTAATCTAGAAATGCTTGACCTAGGTAAAAAGATTGAAGAAGTTTCAAAGGTAAAAGTTATTTCTAGAGATGGAAATACTGTTCTACCATCTGTTGAATATATTACTACTAGGGAACTACTGGATTACACAGGTCTAGAAAAAGATGAACTTGATGAAATGGTTAAATATGGTTTCCTACAAACTGATGTAGTTGGTAGATTCCGTGTTTCTTCTATAAAAATAGTTGGTTTTATCAAGGAACTGACTAGAGCTGGTGTAGATATTCGTAAATTACGTCCTCTTTTCATAGCGTCTTTGAACTTTGCTGACAGCATCGATAGAGTGACATCACATATCCGTACGAATAAGTCATCTATAGCTAAAGAAAGATGTGCTAATAGGGCTCATGAATTAGGTGATTTGATTGTACGATTGCAATCTGAATTATTGCATGACCAGATTGAGAGACTACAGTAATTACCCTGTGTAAAACTATTTTTAAACTTAAAGTTGAACATTAGGGTTTATATACTTGAAGTTTTAAATCTATGCTATAAAGTTTTACTGTTAGCAAGATTTATTGAAGGATAACTTTTATGGACGCAAACAAAAACGAACCTAAGTTACAACGTCCTCAAGGCCGTTTATTCGATGATGGTTTGCCTGATTTAGATATGGAAACTGGATATCGTGGTCCTGTAGCCAGTAAGGCTGTTGGCATTACTTACCGCCAATTAGACTACTGGGCTAGGACAGGTTTAGTAGAGCCTACTATTCGTTGCGCTAAAGGCTCTGGTTCACAAAGGCTTTATTCTTTCCGTGATATTTTGGTACTAAAAGTTGTTAAACGCCTTTTAGATACTGGTGTTTCACTACAACAAATCCGAGAAGCTATTGACCATTTAAAATCACGTAATGTTGATGATTTAGCTAGTATTACTTTGATGAGTGACGGAGCTACTGTATATGAATGCACTAGTGCGGATGAAATCTTTGACTTAGTTCAAGGAGGACAAGGTGTCTTTGGCATAGCTATAGGTAGCGTATGGCGTGAAGTAGAAGGTACTCTTGTTAAATTTCCTTCACAACGTGCAGACGAACTTGCTAATGGTCAAGATGACTTATCTAGATACAGAGCAAAGAAAAATATCGTTTAATTTTATACTTTCTAAATTGTGCCTTCTTTTTAAAGCAGGCACTTTTTATTAGAGTTATTTATAAATCCTCAGAAAATTCCATAGATGTGTAGATAGTAAATAGGGAAGTGCTCGTTATACTCAAATAGGTTAGAAAAAGAAATTATGAGAAATATTTTTATACATGGCTTAGGTCAAGATAGCAAAAGTTGGAATGAAGTAAGAGATAATCTTCTTACTACTAATATTGAATACATAGATTTTACCGCTAATGATACTGTACTAGATTACTCGGTTTTGTATGAAAATCTAAAAGAAGTATGCGCTAAAGATGATTCCAAGATAAACCTAGTTGGACTTTCCCTTGGAGGAGTACTAGCATTAAATTATGCTATAGATTTTCCAAATAAAGTTAATTCAATTGTAATAGTAAATGGGCAGTATAAAATGCCTAGATTCCTACTGAAGCTTCAAAGTGTAATATTCAAATTCTTACCTGCAACAAAGTTTTCTAAGACTGGATTTTCCAAAGAAAACTTTATCAACATACTAAAAAGTATGGAAAATATAAATTTCACAAATGATTTATCAAAGGTTGAAACTAAATCTCTAATTATTTTTGGTGAGAAAGATACTTTTAACAAAAAAGCTGCCAAAGAAATGAACAGTATTTTACTTAATTCTACCTTAGTTATGATTGAAAAAGCTGGACATGTAATTAATGAGGAAAACCCACGAAAACTAGCGGAAGTAATCAATCACTTTTATAAAGAAAATAAAATAGCGTAGGTGAGAAAACACTTATTTGAATAAACAGTCAGGTCAAATGGCTTTTCCCTAAAAAACTTTGAGCTGACGGATAACTTTGCCTTATTGTTAGCAAATAAAATGCTTCAAAACTCCCAGTTTCTTAGGGGAATCTTGAGGCAAAATAAAAACTTTATTCTACATTGTAAAGCTTCTACGACGTAAATCACCATTACGTAAAGCTTGTAACTGTTGTTCTAGTAACTCTTCAAGTTCTTCTTCAGAGCGACGTTCAATAAGCATATCCCAATGTGTTCGCTGAGCATGCATTACTTTCAAGTCAGCTTCGAAATCTTCTCCACCTTTTAGATAAGCTTTTGCACTACAATGACATTCCCAAGTCTTTGGAGGCTGTACATCTAGAGCAAAAGTAATAGAAAATTCATGACCATTTATACATAAGTAATCACAATCATAACGTTTTGCTAAAACAACGCCGTCTTCTGTTTCTAAACTTTGATTTCCAAGGCCCATGCCTCGTAATGAACGATTTGCCAATTTTAATCCTTAAAAAATAAAACGCTAGTCACATATTATAATATTTTTTACGATTTTTTTCAATATTACGTTCATAAGAATATCTAATAAATAAAGGTTTGTAGGTGTATTTAATATAGTAAGAAGCAAGGAAATAATAAGTGAGTTTATATAACATTAATATGGGCACAAAAAGCTATATTTAAAAATGACTGCTTTATAAACATGTTCTTAATAAGAATTTATTACTAGAGTTTATAATAATTTATTTAATACAGTAAGTCAGTGTATATAAGTTATAAAAGTACATACTTCACCAATAACATATAATAGTTATCCGATAATATATATTATGTCAGATTTTACTTTAAAAAGAAGCTACAAGTATTTTCTCTTCTATATTTCATGTCTCCCCAATTTTTCTTATACATTTCCATATACTTACTATTTCGTTCTAAATAAGGAGAATGCTAGCGTTGTGTTCTTAGCGTTTGTTTATTCATTATTAAAGGTGTATCCGTATTGTTTTACTTCTTTGATTATTCCTTTACAGTTATGTTTTTCTTCTAGTATTTGTAGTATGTCTAATACGGATAAGTTTTTTCCTCTTTTTTGTTGACGATAGGAAACATTTTCTAGTGCTTTGAAGAATTCTTTTGGTTCTAAATCTAGTTGATTTAAAAGGAATTCTTTAGAGTTTATAACCTCTATATCTTCTGGTAATTTTTCTTTAGGGAAATCTTGCAGGTTTTCTGTAACTATAGTTTCGGAGCCACTAACGAGTGCCAATCTTATTACGTGTTCATCATTTTTATCTTTTAACCCAACAGGCTTAGTTTGACTATAAAGGGATAAGTCATAACAAGAGTCTGGGAAAAATATTTTGAATTGTTCAAATAAATATTTTATTTGCCCTTCCCCTACTTCTAGTTTTACTAGTAGAGTTCTTTCTAGTTCTTCTAAGATTTCGTTACTCCATACAGGTTTATATATTTCCTCGTTAGCTAACGATAGTAAAACATCTCGTAGAATACTAGGAACAAGTACATTAGTGTCTAACACGACTTTATATAACATTAGTTTTCCTCGATATAATCGTATGCACCTATTCTGTCTGCCTGTATCGTAAGGTTTACTAGCACTTCTTCGCGTATTGCACGTTGTTTTTCTTTGAAAGCTATAAGATCACTAAGATATACTTGTCTATGCCTTCTCGGTTTTTCGTAAGGGATTTTCCCTTCTTCTAATAGCGTTACTAGTGTTGGACGTGAGATATCTAGAAAATCAGCGGCTTGAGTTGTGGTTAATTTTTGGTCTAATGGTAGTATTTGGATAGCTTTACCTTCGGACATTCCATTTAATACAGACATTAAAATATCACATACATTTTCAGGTAATTCAATCTCTTCATTTTCACTAGTTACTATCTTTAGGCTAATTTGTTTATCTAAAATATCAATAACTTCATCAAGATTTTTTACATTTTTATCTGAAGGAAAGAAAATTCCTTGTGTTATTTCATCAAACCTTTGCCTATTTTCTACATCTTTACTTGGAGGTATATTTCTAAGCATATTCTTATTTTTTGTAGTATTACCCATCCTTATATTCCTTTTACTTCCGTTTAGTTATAAAAATATTTTATATAGAATGAATACTCAAAAACAACAACCAAAACGAAAAAAACGAAAATTAATATTTTTGTGTTATAAACTAAAGTCTTATCTGTTTGTTAGCGTTGTGTTCTTAATGTTTTTGTGAAACACTACATAAGTTTCATGGTTAGTAAAAAAGTACATTTAGTGTTCACCATTAATATAGTCTTCAACACTAGACTGATTAGTGTTTATATTACTAGCATATTGGTTATGTAGGTGATTTGTAGGTGAAGTATTGGTTTGGTGTGGATGTAACAGTAATACATAATTTCGATGTTAAAGCTGAAACACTAACAGTACCATAAATCGAAGCTACAGCAACATTGAGAGTGACGATAAACACTTTACTGAAGCTTGAAAGAACAGGGTTACAGACAAAACATTGTTTTCTTCGTTTTCTGAGCATTATGCTCACTCCCCTTTTGAAAAATAGAAAATACAGCTTTGCAAGACTTACTTAAAGTGTAAGTACAAAAAAGGGAAAATATGAATCTATACTCCTCTGCGCAATAAAGTATTTAAAGCACTGTATTCATTATGTAATAATACGCTTGGATTTTCCTGTTCTATTACTTTGCCACTATCCATGACAACAACTTGGTCAGCGTCTTTTATAGCATCCAAACGGTGAGTTATCTCAATAATTGTCGTATTTGGTAGATACTTTCGTATACGAGAACGCACTTTTTCTTCTAATTCAGTGTTAAGATGTGCAGTAAACTCATCCAATATCAGCACTTTAGAGTTCAATAAAACAGCACGAGCTAAACATAAACGCTGAACTTGACCACCAGATAAAGACTTACCTTTTTCACCCACTAACGTTTGCAAACCTAAATCAAATCCCTTTATCTCTTCGTCCAAACAAGCAATACGCAAAGCGTTCCAAATCTTTTCTTCACTAGCATTAGGATTAGCTAAACGTAAATTATTTAAAATAGTATCGTTGAAAAGATAAGTATTTTGCGTCACTAAACTTACACAAGTTCTCAAAGAATCAACACTTATAGCATTAATATTTTTTCCGTTAAGCAAAATCTCCCCTGTTTTGGGCTCAAAAAAACGTTGAACTAAATTCATCAACGTAGATTTACCACAACCTGTTGAGCCAACAATACAAGACCAAGTATTCGGAGCAAAGTTTAGGTTTATATTCTTTAAAACTTCACGTTCAGTTCCTGGATAAGTAAAATATAAATTATTGATTTTGATTCCATACGAATCAGCTTGCTCAACTTCTTCCCCATCATTACTTACTATGGGCTCAGTATTACATATTTCATACAAGCGCTTAGCACAAGCAAGCGAAGCGTTCAAATCAGTTGAAAACCCCTCTACCCCACGCAAAACTTCATTTAAACGTATAGTAGCAACTATAAATAATACTAAGTTTACAATCTGAGCATGAGTGTGAATTCCTGTGATAAACAAAATAGGAATTTGTATAACCCAAATGAAATTATTTATACCACGTCTAGCGGCAAAAACTGTATTCGTGTAGCTTATACTAGATAAAATATCCTTATGAAGATTGTCTAGTTCATCTAAACGTTTATTTTCTGCACCATACCCTATGATTTCGTTAATGCCTTGCAATGAGTCAGTCATGTGAGCAGCCATTACCCCACGTTTAGAAATGTACTCATTTTGTAAAGAAATTATTTTACGTTGACCATATAAAGGAACTACAACTAATGATGAGAACACAAAGAATAAAGCAACAAGTGCAACAGAGGAATTAGTAAAATAAAATCCAAATCCGATAGCAGTTGCTGAAACCACTATTGCAGAAACAGCTGGAGCAAAAGTATGAGCAAAAAATACCTCAATACGATCTATATCTTTTGTAGCAACTGCTAATAAATCTCCACTATTGGCTTTATACATTACAGCTGGAGCTTGTGGCCATAGCTTTGCAAATAGCTCTCTTCTAAGCAACTCTAGAGATTTGAAAGCAACATAGTGTCCAAAAAATTGTTCTCCATAACGCAAAAATGCCTTAGATAAAGCAATAATTACAAGAGCAATAAGGACTTTAAAAATGAAGGAATAATCTGGACCATCAGTTTGACTAAAAGAGTATATTTTAAAAATAGACCATACGGAAATCAGATATAGACTAATGCCTAAAAATTGATCAAGTATCCTACAAATTGTAGAAATAAACAAAGGCGACAAAACGTGACGAGTTATGCTTATAAGCCACTTGACTATTTGAATCATTCTTCACCCCTGCTTATGTCATCACTATTTTTTAGCTCTACAGTTTCTATACGAAGCTTTGCGTTTTCAATATAAAATATACGGTTTACACTTCCTAAGTTATTAGGACGGTGAGTTACCATGATTAGAGTTTTATCACGAGGAATGTTTCGTATGGACTCTAATATTTTCTTTTCAGAAATAAGGTCAATTTGCGAAGTTGGTTCATCAAATATCAAAATGTCGCGATCTGAAAGAAAGGCTCTTGCAATTGATAAACGCTGTGCCTGTCCACCTGATATACTTATCCCCTGTTCCCCTACTATTGTGTCTAATCCCATAGGCAAGCTCTTAATTTCAGAAGCTATATAAGCTTTTTCTAAAGCATCCCAAATTTGTTCTTCGCTAGCGTTGGGTTTTGAAAGCAACAAATTATCTTTAATGCTCATGTTAAAGAGCCATGTACTCTGGCTAACGAAAGCAGAGTTTTGTCTAACTATATCTATATTTTCTAAACCAAAAGGTATATTTTTCACTATTACACTACCTTGAGTAGGTAACAAATAGCCTTTCAATATTTTTATTAAAGTTGATTTACCATTACCACTAGGTCCAACAATAGCTATTTTTTCACCTTTATATACATCAAATGTAAGGTTATCTAGAATATTTTTATTAGAAAAAACATTATATTTAAACGATAAATTATTCACAGAAAGAGCTTTATTATCATCTTTATGATACATAATATTATAAATCATATATGAGTTGGATTCGTGGTCTGAATCCTTATAAGTTTTCATACGGAAGATTTCTTGAATCTTGCGTTTACTTGCCATCCCTCCCATACCGACATAGAAGAAAGCGGCTGCTTGATCTAAAGGCTCCATGAAAACAATAGAAACTAATATCAAAGCTATTGCACTGTCAATAGCAATAGAACCTGTATATAAACGATATGTTGCTAAAAATGTTGTAATTGTTACCGAAAATAGTGAAAACACGGCGTCTACAACGAAAATAATTAACTGATTAGAAGCCAATAGGCTCATAATTGCTTTTCTATTATTTTCTCCGTATTCAGCAAGTTCACTTTCCTTTACTTTATGAGCATTTAGTAAACGCAAAGTGACAATACCTTGTATTGCTTCTAAGTATTGTCCAGCTAGGCGAACTCTAGCATTTCTGGACTTAGATGAAACTTTCCTAAATAACTTTTGCGCCATACCAACTATAAGAGGTATTAACGGTATACATAACAGTAAAGTTATACCCGAAATAGGATCGATGAATACACTAATCAACACCACTGTGAACACTGGTACGCTAAAAGATGCAAAAACTTGTCCATAGAAAGTCTGCAAATAGTAGGAAACTTTTTCACTTCCATCCACTATCGTAGATAATATAGCTCCCGTTTTATTTTCGGGTATTTCCATTCCACCTAAATCAAATAAGTGTGACAGTATCTTTTTTCTAAGCCAGCTTTCTTCTTGTACTGCTAGGTTACGAGCAGATAAGTTCTGAAATAATGGTAACACTAAAGCTAAAATTGAAACCACTAAGGCAAGATATAAGTATATTTTTATAGATGCATCAGCCGAGGTATTCCCTAAAAACGCTGTAGGTAAAGTTAAATCTTTGGCATTTGAATAATAGTTTAGGATATATATACCTATTGTTTTTCCAGAGAAAATGAATGCTAATGCTGTACATATTGTTCCTAAAGATGAAAGAATGTAATTTTGTACGATATGAATTTTACCTTTAGAACTAGAAACAGCAATCCTTATTTTATCTTCTTCCGACAACTTTTCTTTTTTAGTTTTTTTGGAAAAAATTTGTGGTAGCATATATCTCTTTTTCTATCAACATATAACTATGGTTTACCTTAGCTTAGTAAGTGTTCATTAAGTATAACAAGTTTTTAAAAACAAAGTAACTAAATTTTTTAGGGAAATTACGTGAATATTTTCTAAAATATTTTCATCATAATTAGTTAAATAAATAGGTGCCGACAAACAATACACTTTATCGACACCCTAATATATAAATTATTTACGTTTACGTTTTTCACGCACACGAACACTGATTTGAATCGGCGTACCAACGAAACCAAAAGTTTCACGCAAACGACGTTCAATAAAACGCCTATATCCTGGATCTAAAAATCCCGTAGTAAAAATTACAAAACGTGGAGGCTTGGCACTAGCTTGGGTTGCAAATAGGATACGTGGCTGTTTTCCACCTCTAACTGGGTGAGGATGTTCAGCTACGAGTTCACCTAGGAAAGAGTTCAGCTTACTGGTTGAAATACGAGTTTCCCAGCCATCTAAAGCCTGATCTATGGCACGTACCAAACGGTTAGTATGCCACCCTGTTTTAGCTGAAATATTTACTCGAGGAGCCCAAGAAATCTGAACTAAATCTTTTTCTTGCTCATATTTCAAGAACTTCTGACGTTCCTCGTCCACCAAATCCCATTTATTATTAATAATAACTAGCGCTCTACCAGCGTCAACAGCTTGTTGAACAACACGCACATCTTGCTCAGCCAAAGGTGATGAAGCATCAAAAAGAACTAAAGCAAGTTCAGCTTTTTCAAGGGCTTGAGCAGTACGAATAGATGCGTAGTAATCAGCTCCATAAGTTTTATGCACTCTACGACGAATACCAGCAGTGTCAACAAACCACCAATTTCTATCGTCCAAAGTAATCATTTCATCAACAGGGTCACGTGTTGTACCATCCATATCATGTACAACAACACGTTCTTGTCCTGCTAATGTATTTAGTAAAGAAGATTTTCCAACGTTAGGACGTCCAATCAAAGCAATTCGACGAGGTCCATCTTTAGGCAGTGGCACAGCCACAGAGGATACTTCTGGCAGTATCTCCATAGCAGCGTCAAGTAAGTCACCAGAACCACGACCGTGTAAAGCTGAAATAGGATGTGGTTCACCGAGTCCCAAACTCCATAGCATGGCAACGTCAGCTTCTTGCATTTGTGAATCTACTTTATTAGCAGCCAAAATGACTGGTTTTTTACTGCGTCGTAACATTTGAACTATCCGTTCATCTGAGGCTGTAGCCCCAACCGTTGCATCTACTACAAAAACAACAGCATCAGCCATCTGAACAGCTAATTCAGCCTGCGAAGCCACAGCTTTATCTATACCAGCCACGTCTACTTCCCAGCCACCAGTATCTACAAGTGTAAACTCACGTCTACCCCACTGGGCTGGATAGCTAACACGGTCACGGGTAACTCCCGGCTTATCTTGTACAACAGCTTCTCTTCTACCCAAAATACGGTTAACTAACGTTGATTTTCCAACGTTAGGACGTCCAATAATAGCTAAAACAGGTAGTGCTTGTGTATCTTGATAATCTTCTTCCCAGAATTCTTCATCATTTAGTAGTGAATAGTCAGTATCCTCTAAATCGTATTCATTTAGACTCTCTCGGAGCATAGATTCAAGCTGAATGTCTCTGATAGTTTCTTCAACCATGTCTAAAACAGTTTGAACCGTTTCGTCAAAGTCTAATAAAGTTGTATCGACAAGCGTAGTACCTTCACTAGCTTTCATAAACTCAACTACAACACTATCTTTTTTATCTCTGCCAATACTATTTTCAAAAGTAGTATCAATATGCTTTTCGTATTCATCACCATATAGCTCTTTTGCACGCCTAATTACACGTGTTCTTTCATCAGCAGTTATTAGTAACTTTATATCAGCTTGTGGGTATACGACAGTAGTGATGTCTCGTCCTTCAACTATAATTGATTTTTCAAGCAAAACATCTTCAATAATTTGTTTCTGTAGCTGAACTAGTACTTCACGTGCTTTTAAAATTGTTGAAACTTTAGAAACTTTGGAAGTAATCTCATCTGTACGAATAATTTCAGTTATATCTGTATCTGCACATATAATTTTTTGCACGCTAGGATCTAAAGGCATCTCCAATGGCATAGATTCAATAGTTGATACAACTACTTCTTCGTTTGTAAAGTCAATATCGTTTTGCAAACACCACCAAGTAGCTGCTCTATAAGTAGCACCAGTGTCAAGATAAGCCATATTTAGGGTTTTGGCTACTTGTTTAGATACAGAAGATTTCCCAGACCCACTTGGACCATCAATAGCTACAACTATATTTTTCATAGCCCGACCTCTTTCATAAGAGACGATAATTCAGGTCCTGTAATTACTCGTGTACGACCAGATTTAAGTTGTCCAAGCTTTATAGGACCTATCTTTGTACGCATAAGCTTTATGACTGGGAAACCAACATGATCTAACATTCTTCTAACTATACGGTTGCGACCCTCGTGTAGTACAAGCTCAATAATGCTAGTTTGTCCATCTGTGCCTTTTAGAACAAAACTATCTACACTTACAAAACCGTCATCAAGCACAACACCTTTTTTAAGTTTTGGGCCTAAGCCTTTAGGAACTACACCCTCAACCGTAGCCACATAAGTTTTTTTAACTTTGTGTGAAGGATGAGATAAACGATGAGAAAGCTCCCCATCATTTGTAAGTAAAATTAGTCCTTCAGTGTCTGTATCAAGCCTACCCACATGGTGTAGATGTGCGTCATACTTTTCAATGTAATCAGCTAAACAGTAGCGACCTTGTGGATCAAACATTGTAGAAACCACACCTTTAGGCTTATTTAATGCGAGAACTAAATGGTTCTTAGCAACTACTATTCGCATTCCATCGACATGAATAATATCTTTCTCAGGGTCTACTCTAGTGCCTAGTTGAGTTACAGTTTTATTATTAACTGTCACCCTACCCTTAGATATCAAAATTTCACTAGCACGTCTTGAGGCAACCCCCGCACTTGATAGTACTTTTTGTAAACGCACTCCTGTTTGTGTAGTGTTTTCTTTTTCCAAGAGATCCCATCCAATTAAATATTAAATAAACCGACATTTTAAAATCAATACAGCTATGCTACGCATCCTCGTGCAATTAGCTCACGAGCTAGTTGTTTATATGCTAGAGAACCAGCATGATTAGGAGCATATATAGTAATAGGAACTGTAGCTACTGATGCATCAGGGAATTTAACAGTTCTGCCTATCTGAGTTTTGAATACCGTTTCCCCAAAAGCTTCATCAAGTCTTTCCAGCACTTCACGTGCGTGTAAGGTCCTTTTATCTACCATAGTAGATAAAATTCCATCAATTTTTAGCTTTGGATTCAAACGGTCATGTACTTTTTCTACTGTTTCAACTAAAAGTGCTACCCCACGCAAAGCAAAAAATTCAGCTTCCATAGGTATGATAACACCATGTGCAGCTGTAAGCGCATTGACTGTAAGTAATCCAAGAGATGGCTGACAGTCAACGAAAATAACATCGTAGTCTTCTAAAATTGGATATAACACGCGGTTCAGTACGTTTTCACGAGCCACTTCATTGACTAGTTGTACTTCAGCAGCAGACAAATCGATATTAGCAGGTATTAAATCTAAGTTTTCAACACTAGTTTTTCTAATAACTGTGTTTATATCCATTTTAGGGTTTAGCATAAGTGTGTATATAGTTTCATCTAACTCGTGACCGTTTATACCTAAGCCTGCTGAGGCTGCACCTTGAGGGTCAAAGTCAACTATTAAAACCTTACGTCCATATTCAGCTAAAGAAGCAGCTAAATTGATAGTTGTAGTTGTTTTACCTACTCCACCTTTTTGATTACACATAGCAATAACTCTTGCAGGACCATGTGTATGCAACGCTGGTGGTAATGGAAAATCAATTGTTTCATTCATATCAAAAACCACTTCATATATTATGCTCATTTTCAAATAACTATTCTAACATTATTTACTACATATTTTATATGAGTTTACTTAAAACTAATACATATTTTAATATCTTCCACTTTATATTATATTTCAAACTTGTTTTCATAAACTGTATACTTATCCACAATATTTTAAATTAAGCTCTCTGCAACACGATACATTAGTAATATTCTTATAGAAGTAAATTTTAACGCATCAATTCTGCTTGAAAAACCATTGATATATTTTAGGCTACTAGCTATCAGTAATAACTTAGCGTTTTACTTCTTTGATAACGTAAGTTTCGTAAAGTTAGGAAAACAAATGTATAAAATAATTTTTGGAGCAAATCATTTTGTTAATATAATGAGGAAAAACTATACAAAGGTACTTTTGAAAACTAGTGTTTTATCTCTACAAATTTTACTAACAGTTATATTTTCGTTATCGAACTTTCTCACTTTAGATTCTATAAACACTTATCCTTACATAATTAAAAATACACATTATAAAATGCATTTTGATTGGCCTTGTAAACCAAAGTGTAAAATTTTAAAAGATTATGACGATAATTTACCTAAATACTCAGCTGGGAACCGAGGGTTAGACTTAGAAGTTGCGGAAGGAGAAAAAATTTATGCTCCCTTTGATGGAGTAGTTTTTTATAGAGGAAAAATTGATGGAAAAAACATTCTGTCAATTAAACATATAAATGATATTCGAACAACTTATGTAGGGTTGGAAAGTTCTTTAAAAATTGGAACTACCATAGCCAAAGGTGAAGTTATAGGTGTAACAAATTACGATAATATGAAAGAAAAATCCTTACAGTTTGGCGTTATTTCAGGCAAAGATGAGTATTTAAATCCTAAAAACTTTCTTTATGAAAAGATTGTTTTACTTCCTATCTACAACTGGAACTATATTTTATAACTAAGCTTTTAGTTTTTCTTTTTACAGGCTTTGAGCAAAACCTATAGTTTAGTTTGGAAAGTATGCTTGTAGTTTATCTAGTCATTTAGAGTATTTTAAAAGTACTTTATATTTTGAGAGTTTAGTAACTAAATGTAGTATCTAGCTCAGAATATACTATGAAAATTCCTTAAGATTTCAGCATAATCCTTATATTCGAGAACTGTATAAATTCCTCTACAAGCGCACTGCACATGTATTGACTACAAATTTTACAATTATAAAGCAAGTATTACGTAAGCGTATTTATGGGCATTGTCCTTATAAAAGTGTACAACCAAGAATACTAAGCAAAGTATAGTTTAGATAACTTTACCTAGCTAATAACTAAGAATAAAAGTAGGACTATCAAAGTTACGAAAGCTGCTTGGGCTTATACAGCTATTACTTGTTTTATTCTATCTAAAAAGGTAAGTGTTTCTGAGCATAACTTTTATTAGTTGTAAATGCCACGAAACAGCTTTTATAGTTAGTGGAGTGGTTACTAAATTCAAATCAGTAAAGCTCAAGCATTTAAATGACTACTCTAGTTCGAAAAAATCTACAGTATTTTTCATATTTTACTCAGCTTAGTCGCTAATTTTATGTATTATACCCAAAGTATCTGTAGTAATAGTTGTTATTAGTATTGATTAGGCTCTGCTTTTCTCCATGATAAGTAATTTTCCTAGTTTTCCTTCTATATTGTTTTTAATTACAGTAAACCCAGATTTTTTATAAGCTTTTTGTGCAAAAATGTTATTTTCGTTAACAGCCAAAATAACGTTATCTATCTTTAAATCCAAGTTTGAGTCCATAAAATCAAAAATATCATTTAAAGCTTTAGAACCATATCCTTGATTTTTATAACGGTCGTCAATTGAAAATCCTCTTACTAAAGCATAACCTTTTTGATAAAAACCGTATTCTTCTGGGCCTGACCCTATATGTAAGCAAAAGAATCCAATTATATTACTTTCATCATTATCCGTAATTACAACTGAATATCTTTCATTATCTGACTGAGTCTTACTGATAATGCTCTGAGGAGAATCGGTATGTGTAACGTCATTTAAAGAGTAGGCTTTTAAGAGATGGACGTGTTTTAGCTGACTATACAAACGTAACTTCATAATTACTCCTATATATCGACAAGCAAACTACAGCAACTTTCCTATTTTATAAAAGTACTAGAACTTAGAATTCACAGATAAAATTGTTGCTTTTAGTAAAAAGTATTATTAATTTAATGCGTATATGATTTTTGTATTGATACGAATCTTGCTAGTAATATTAAATAAATAATAACTCTTTATAGAGTTAAATGCTAATATAACATAGGGTTTATTTAGCATAACTCCATACAAAGTTGTTTAACTGGCAGTTTCTTAGTAGTACAAAATAAGCCTTAAAATATTTTAAGACACTATTTGTCTTTTAAAATCTAAAAGTTATCAAAACATCTAAACTTCTACTGTATATTCTCAACCTACACCGTCAAAAGAAAAATTTAAGATAGCTCAAATATTTAGTTTACTCCTATAATTGAGATGAGAGTCGCAAAAGAAAAATTTAGTACAAAGAAACTTCAAAAAAGCTAGCAACCACGAAGTATTTAGAAAAATAAATCTATTTCCCTTAAGAAAAAGCTAGTTATGCTCTAGGGTGTGCTTGCTTATAGACTTTTTTCAATCGCTTAGTGTCAACGTGTGTATAACGTTGTGTAGTCTGTAAACTTGCGTGTCCTAACATTTCTTGTACAACACGCAAATCTGCACCACCTGATAGCATATGAGTCGCTGAAGAGTGACGCAAAGCGTGAGGAGAAACTTTACTACCCGTATATCGCAGAGTATTTTCGTTTACGATTTTCCTAACTATTCTAGGATTAATCCTCTTACCCCTATCACCTAAAAATAAAGCATTCTCTAAGGAGCTAGAGTCTACAATTTTATAATACACTTTATCTAAGTAGTAATTTACTGCCTCAATACTTGATTTACTCATTGGCACTACTCTAGTTTTATCACCTTTACCTACAACTCTTAGCGTACTATTGGAAAAATCTATATCTTGTAAATCTATATTTACTAACTCAGAAATACGTATTCCACTTCCATAAAATATTTCCAAAATTACCCACGCTCTAACATTAGATATAAATATTTTTTCCTCAGAAATCCCTTCAGTACTTTTAGATTTTTCTTTTAGAGTATCCAGCATTAAAGATAGAGAGTTTTCTTCTATTACTTCAGGCAATTTATTTTCAAACTTAGGTATTTGAATCTTACTAGCAAAATCAACTTCTATATATCCTTTTGTTAAAGCCCACGATGAAAACTTTTTAATAGCAACGTTTTTCCGGGCAATTGATGATTTATTTACGCTATTTGATATTTCAGCTAGATAACCTCGCAAAACATACAAATCGATAGTTTGTAAATCTTGTTTTTCTTTTATAGCTAGTAATTCAAAAAGAATCTTCAAGTCACTAATATAAGCCTTAACAGTATTATCACTCAAACCTTCATTCTTAAGTAAGTACACTTTATAGTCTTCAATGAGCGTATCAATACTGTTATTTTGCATAAAAGTCCTCACAAATATAAGCAATTTATAGGATAACTTTAACAAATGATTTCTTTATAGCAAAACCCATCCATTATTTTTGCGTAAACATTTACCTTTAGTCTCAAGAAAAGAAAGTGTTTTCAACATTTGTTTAACATCTAATTCGCATTCTAAAAATAGTTCTTCAAGTGTCTTAGATTTAGTTTTATAAAGACTGGAAAGTATACGTTTTTGAGCAACCGTATTTTCATTCTCAGCGTGTTCAAACAGCTCTTCTTGAACGTACTTTTCTCCCATTAGTTCTAGCACATCGTTTACACAAGTAATAGGGTAAGCTCCTTGTTTTAGAAGAGCATTACTTCCTGCACAAAAACTAGAATCTATGTTCCCTGGTATAACTCCTAAATTTTTTCCATACTCAACGGCATAGCTAGCTGTATTTAGTGAACCAGATTTTTCCGGTGCCTCAACAACTAGCACTACTTTTGATAAAGCAGCAATTATCCTATTTCTTTCCAAAAATTTCCATTTCGCTGGTCTAACACCTATCGGATTTTCACTAATTATAAGCCCGTTTTCTAATATAGAGTTGAAAACTGAAATATTAGAAGAAGGATAAAGTCTATCTACCCCACCAGCTAAAACACTTATAGTGTTACCAGTAGAATTTAACGCTCCTATATGAGAATAAATATCTATACCATAAGCCCCACCAGATACTATAGTAAAATTCTTCTCAGCCAAATCATAAGAAAAATCAATAGCAGTATTTCTACCATAGATTGAACATTTTCTTGAGCCAACAACCGAAATCATATTATTTTTAGGCAAAAGTTCTAAGTTATCTCCACGACACCATAACGCCAACGGTTTTTCAAGCTCCAAAAATTCAAGTTGTCTAGGCCAAAAATCACTCTCAGACGTTATGACTTTAACTTTTAATTTCTCACACTGATTAAGAATTTGCTCAACACTTTTTACGCTTAGTATTTCTTTTAAATACCCAAAACTTCTATGCAAATATGTATTATTAAATCTTTTACTATAAGAACTGTCATAAACACTATTTGGAAGTAACAACGATGTTGAATCATATTCTTTTATCATTTTTAATGTGTCTTCTATGCCACAGTTTTTTATTAAAGCTTGAGTTAAAGGTAAAGTACTATAACTATTGCATATAGATAAACTAATCCAAAGTAAGTCTTTTTCTGAATACATTTTCTATCCTATATTTCACTATTCGTTGATGTTTGTACGTAAAATTAATGCTTGTGCTATATGATCTTGGCTAACAACATCACACCCATCTAAAGCAGCAATAGATACTCCGAGTCGTAAAACCTTATCAGCTCCACGCATTGAAAGTTTCCCTTTAGAGATTTGTGACTCTACAAGTAAATATCCATCGCCATCTATTTTGCTTACACTAGAACGTAAATGTTTCGGTAATAAATCTTTAGAAATACTTACATTTATATCTTTATACTTTAGTAATATGCGCTTTCTAGCTTCAATAACGCGAGATAAAATAGTTTCTGATTTCTCTTCACTTTCCATATCGAATGTTTGCCTCTTTTGAGTCTGTACACGAAGTTGTATATCTACCCTATCTAGTAGAGGTCCAGAAATTTTAGACATATATTTATTAACCTGATATGCACTACATTTACATTCATGAGTTTTGGAAGCAAAATTTCCACAAGGACACGGATTGCTAGCAAGTAATAGTTGGAAGTCAGCAGGATAAACAGCTATAGAATTTACTCTACTAATAGTTATATACTTATCCTCTAATGGCTGACGCAAACTATCCAAAGCTCTAGCTGGAAACTCTCCCGCTTCATCGATAAATAAAATACCTTTATGAGCTAGTGAAATTGCACCTGGTTTAATATTAGTTCCACCTCCAATTAAAGAAGGTAAAGTAGCACTGTGATGAGGCGCGTAAAAAGGAGGAGTTTTTATCAGTCTCCCACCAATATTTTTGCCAGCAACTGAATAAATCGAAGAAACATCAAGGGAGTCACTCTTAGATAACTCAGGCAAAATACTACACATACTTTTAGCTAGCATTGTTTTACCACTACCAGCCGTGCCAAGCATAAAAACATTATGCCCACCACAAGCAGCAACTTCCAAACCATATTTGGCTAAAGTATTACCCTTAATTTCACTCATATCAATTGGGGAAAATAAATTATACTTTTCTATTCCATCATATGAGTTCTTTTCTAAATCATATTGCGGAACTTTAAAACTACCTCCAAAGTAGTTCAAAACTTCAACTAAATTATCAGCCGGAAAAATATTACTACCGTCTACTAATTTCGCTTCATATTCACATTGTTTTGCCACTACAATATTTTTGTAACCATTTTTCACTGCAGCATTTACCATCGGTAGTATGCCATTTACAGGATAGAGTTTCCCATCTAGTCCTAATTCAGAAATGAACATCCAATTTTTTACTTTATCAAAGTCAATCTTTTTATCAGCACATAATATAGATATCGCAATCGCTAAATCAAATCCACTACCAGTTTTATATAAACACGCAGGTGAAAGATTTACAGTAATATTTCCTGCATGGACGCCAAGGTTACAGTAATTAAAAGCTGAATTCACCCTGTATTTAGCTTCTTTTAAAGACAAATCAGGCAAGCCTATAATAGTAAATCTAGGTAACCCCATACTAATATCTGTTTCAACTTTTACAGGTTTTCCATTTATGCCTATCAAACTTATAGACATAGCTGAACCGTATTTATTCACCATATCTAATTCCTTTAATATGCTTTATTACTCCGTTTAATGAAGAATTTATATCAATTAAAATTGCGTCAATACGATAACTCTTATAAGCTCTTTGGAAATCGTTTTCGTATAACCATTGATTTGCTAAAGATTCTATAGTGCTTATTTTCTTAGCAGTAATTGCGTTTACGCTGCCACCATATTTGTCGTTTGTTCTTGTTTTAACTTCAAAAAACACTAAATTTTCATTTTTAGAGGCAATGATATCTAACTCGCCATTTCTATAATAAATATTGCAATCAACTATATGCCAACCATTATTTTTCAAGTAACGTTGAGCTATTTTTTCACCTATAATTCCCACAAGTTTACTACGAGTATAAAAAGAAGCATTACGTGTTTTAGCATTCACCTTGTTGCTTATTTTTATGTGGTCAGATGATAAACTTTCCAGTTTATTTTGCGTAACTCTTTTTTCTTCATTAGTCATGTATCTAGTAAAACAAAAATCAAACGCTAGCGAAGAAAGAATTTTAAAATTGTGGATAACTATAAATTAGTAATTAAAACTATTGAAAGAAACTATATAAAATTTCCAGTATTAACATATATTCTATTGAGATAGCTAACTATTTTGACCTAGTTCTCGTATAAAAATAATCTTGTCATATTCTAAGCGAGTAAAAGAAGTAAAATTAAAAAATACTATTATTCATAGAAGATACCTTGTATATAGAATCACCAACTCCTATGTTTTCAATACGCCCAGCTATTTCTTTTGTAATCACTAGGACATCGACAACTAAGCATCAAATATTTATCAATACTTAACAATTTACAAAGTAGTATTAGGAACAAAAACCTCTCTTACTAAAACTTATTCTGTTTTGCAGTTAGCTTCCCAACTTTCTATGTGCTCATAGCAATACTTATTCTCAAGCTTTCACACTAAAAACCTGTTAATTCTATTCACACCTAAAGCAGTAGAAATTAGCTTACCTTCAGTAGCATAAAAACTCTTTCCGTTCTTAGCATTTACGCAGTACTAACAAGTAATAAAAATTGGCCCTAACAAAACGCTAGAGCCAATTCTCGTAAATATTAGTTATTCTTTTTCAGATTCAGATTCTTCATCTTCTTCAAATACTGCATCAACACCAGCTTCAGCACGTTGTTCAGCTGTAATTGGTGCTGGAGCTTGAGTCAATGGATCAAAACCTCCACCAGACTTAGGGAAAGCAATAACATCACGGATAGAATCAGACTTAGTTAACAAAGTCAAAACACGATCCCAACCCAATGCTAAACCACCATGAGGAGGTGCACCAAATTTGAAAGCATCTAGCAAGAAACCAAACTTTTCCTGTGCTTCTTCAGGACCAATACCCATAACGTCAAAAACGCGTTCTTGAACATCACGACGATGGATACGTATAGATCCACCACCAATTTCATTACCATTACATACAATATCGTATGCGTATGCTAAAGCATTACCTGGATCTTCCTCAAAACGATCAATCCACTCAGGTGTAGGTGAAGTGAAAGCGTGGTGAACTGCGGTCCAAGCTGATGAACCCAAGTCAACATCGTCATCGCTACCTGATGGTTTGAACAAAGGAGCATCAACAACCCATAAGAATGACCATTCATCCTCATTAATAAGGTTACAACGGCGTCCAATTTCAAGACGAGCAGCGCCAAGCAGTGAACGTGCTTCATCAGTTCCACCAGCAGCAAAGAAAATACAGTCACCCTGTTTAGCTCCTGTTACTTCACACAAGCCATCACGTTCGCTATCTGTAATGTTCTTGGCTACAGGACCTCCAAGTGTTCCATCTTCAGCAACCGTCACATAAGCCAAACCTTTAGCACCACGTTGCTTAGCCCATTCCTGCCAGCCATCAAAAGCACGACGAGGCTGTGAAGCACCACCTGGCATTACAACAGCACCAACGTATTCATTTTGGAACACACGGAAAGGTGTATCTTTAAAATATTCAGTTAAATCAACTATTTCGACACCAAAACGCAAATCAGGTTTGTCTGAACCGAAACGACGCATAGCCTCATGATAAGTCATACGCTGGATCGGTGTAGGAATTTCGTACCCTATTTCTTTCCATATTGCTTTCAAAATATCTTCAGTTACAGCAATAACATCTTCTTGATCTACGAAAGACATTTCCAAGTCAAGTTGAGTAAATTCTGGTTGCCTATCGGCGCGGAAATCTTCGTCACGGTAACAACGAGCAATCTGGTAGTAACGTTCCATACCACCAACCATCAAAAGCTGTTTGAAAAGCTGAGGAGACTGAGGTAGCGCATACCATGAACCTGGTGATAAACGTGCTGGTACTAAAAAGTCTCTAGCACCTTCTGGAGTTGAACGAGTAAGAGTAGGTGTTTCAATTTCTACAAATTCATGCGAGTTCAAAACTTCACGTGCTGCACGTGCAACTTTTGAACGTAAACGAATAGCATACTGTGCTTTTTCTCGTCTCAAATCCAAATAGCGATGACGCAAACGGGCTTCTTCGCCTACTTGACCGCTATCTTCAGCATTTGCAGATACTTGGAAAGGCAAAGGTGCACATGTATTTAATATTTCTACTTTAGTTGATATTACTTCGATTTCACCTGTTGGAATTGATGGATTTTCGTTTCCTTCTGGGCGAATGCTTACCTCACCAGTAACTTGTAAAACAAATTCATTTCTTAAATCGTGGGCAACTTCTTCTTCTCGAATAACAACTTGCGATATACCTGAAGAATCACGCAAATCAATAAAAGTAATACCACCATGGTCACGACGACGGTCGACCCATCCTGCTAAAGTAACAATGGAACCAGCATCTTTTGCTCGCAATGAGCCTGCCTTATGTGTACGTAACATGTACTTACCTTTCATAATAACCGCTAAACGAGCGGGGAAACTAATTCACACGAAACGAGCGTGAACATAGCTATAATTCTAAATCTTTATAGGAAATTTTTCCATATTGAAAAGTAAATTTTTCCTCACATATAACTTTTAAAACCAAATATATTTACACATTTTCTTTTAGTGCAATAAAAATACTTTAATTTTCAAAAGTTAACTTTCAAACATATAAAGTATATGAAACTAGGTAATACTTGTTTAGACAGTTCTTCCCTAAAGCTGTATATAAAACTTGCCCATACTGAAATAGTTTTCAGCAAAAATAAGTAAAAATATTTTGGTATCCTAACGAGTTGCTAAAAATAAAGCTAAAGCCAATAAAGCATATAAGACAACAAAAACCCATCTCATTTTTATAACAATCGCTATATATTCACGAATAAAAGCTGTAGGGAAATAATATTTAGCCGTTTTACTGCCAACTCCCCCACCTCTCATACCTATTTTCTTGGCATAGTAGCTAGTACGGAAAACATGATAATCACTTGTTACAAACAAATATTTAGGATTAGCAACTAACTTTTCAGCTATTTCTTTTGAAAAGAACAAATTTTCGTAAGTATTTGTAGACTCATCTTCAAGGAGTATTTTACTGCTAGGAACTGAATGCGTTTTAAGATATTTCGCTATAGCTTGTGCTTCAGAAATTTTCTCATCTTCACCTGTTCCACCACTAGCAATTATTTTTATATCAGGATTATTAGATTTATAATATGCTTTCAATGCAGTATCTATTCTGCCTTGTAAAAGAGGACTAATTTCTCTTCCGTTAATTAAACCTGCTCCGTGAATAATAATGAAATCGTAATTGTTTCTCTTAGGTAAATGCTGATAAAAAATTGAATAGAAGAAGAAACCTAAAAACAGCATCCCAAAAATAAAATAGGAGAAAACTATAACAGCAAAACTTATAAAAAAGTAACTACTAAATGTGTGATTTTTTAAAACCGAATTTGCGTTTACAAGATAAATAAAAGTTATTATAAAGAAAGCAATTATAGCTATTCCTAAAAGCAAAGATAGACAATTAGCTAAAGACTTTCCTTCTTTACGTATCACAATAACACCATTGTAAATAAGAAAGATACCTATAAATAAAGCAATAAAAGGTGCAAGTATAAAAGTTCCTATAAAAGCTATTTGAGGTAAAACTGGAAAGTTTTCATCTTGTACAAGTCCACCAACCCAAAAATAAGTTGAAAATAAAGTAACAATAAATAAAGGTGGATTTAACAAACTTCTAGGTTCTCTATAAACAGATAGTAAAAATAAAACCCACAAAATTAAAGTAAACATTTTATGCACTTGCTTTCAAAAAATTCCCCATCCTTATATGATAGAGCAGTAAGTAAATTTAATAAACAGTCAAGTAAGGTGTATACATTATTTATTATCTTCAGCAAAAGTAGAATTATTTTTTAAAAGAACTAAAAGTCTGTCTAATACTTTCATGCTTTATATAACCTGGGTTAAATCTCAGTATCATAAACACAAGTTGTACATACACCCCGATTAACAATACATATACAACCGTACCAATTCTTACATATCCGCCTAAGAAAAAACCACTTATAACGGCAGTTGCTTCAACAATTGATCTACAAATACCAATTGGTAAAGGCGTTCTACGTGCTAAGGCAACCATTAAACTGTCTCTAGGACCTGCTCCAAAACCGGCAGAAATATAAAAATACGATGCTATAGATAAAGTTAACAAACCTATCTGCATTAAAATGAATCCGTACCAGAAATTACTCATAACTGGAATAAAATTGAGGTAGTTAATTATATCAATAAAGACGCCTATAAAAATCATATTCAAGATTGTACCTATACCGAGTATTTCTTTTAGAAAAACTACTAATACTATTATAAATAGTCCAGTAACTATAGATACGACTCCAAGTGATAAACCAGTAGTTTGACTTAGACCTACGTGAAAAACGTCCCAAGGTGCATAACCAATATTTGCATTAATACATTCAATAACGCCTAAAGCAAATAAAAATAATCCAAACATTAGTTTGAAAAAACGTAGCACAAACTTAGTCTTATTTTTCACGTATCCTCCTCAAAAGTTAGTTATACTAAAAGTTTGAAAATAGCTCAATTCCATCAAATTCGTCTTCTTTAACACGTTTCATTAAGCTATAAGCTGCTTCTTTAGGCGAAATATGTCCTTCGATTACGCCATAAATTGACTCAACAATAGGCATTTTCACTTGTAACGTCTTAGCTATTTCATGAGCAACTTCAGTAATTGTTATACCTTCAACTACCATTTTAACTTCAGCTAAAGTCTCTTCTAAAGTTTTTCCACTACCAATATGATAACCAGCTTGCCAGTTACGAGAGTGTTTACTAGTACAGGTAACAATTAAATCACCAATACCACCCATACCATTAAAAGTTGAGTATTTTGCCCCCATGGCTAAGCCTAGTCTAGTAATTTCGTATAAACCACGAGTAATCAAAGCTGCTTTGGTATTATCTCCAAAACCAATGCCATCAGCAATACCTGCCCCAAAAGCAATTATATTTTTTAATGCACCACTAATTTCAATTCCAACCAAATCAGTGTTCAAATATACTTTAAAAGTGTCAGTTATGAAAAAATTTCGCACCTTTTGAGCATTATGCATATCTTCGCAAGCTGCTATAACAATAGTTGGTATAGACTTAGCAACTTCTTCAGCATGTGATGGACCAGATAGTAAAACATAAGGGTTATCTGGAAGAATACTTTTTGCAACTTGTGAAAGACGTAAACCTGTTTCTTTTTCAAGACCCTTAGCAACGTTTACAAGTATCTGTTCAGGTTTTGTAAAAGGTGCAATTTTTTCGATAATGCCACGCACTTGTTGAGATGGGACAGCTAGTACAACTAATTCACAGTCTTTTACAGTTTCAGACAAACTATTTGAAGCAACTACGTTTTCAGGAAAAACAATTCCAGGTAAGTATGAGGAGTTAGTCTTATTAGTATTAATCTCATTTACTTGTTCAGCAGACCTACCATATATGTGGACATCGTATCCATTATGAGCAAGAACTATAGATAAGGCACTCCCCCAGCTACCTGACCCTATAACACATACTTTATTCATTTTACTCATATACTTATCCCTTAATTATTTTTCCAATTACGCCATTCTACGACATTTTAGGGATAAATTGTTTGAAGTACGTCGGTGTTTTATATGCTTATGCTTATTTTAGTTATAGTTTATCAGAATGAAAACTAGGTTTATTTATATAACCACAAAATAAACTTTCTTTATATTTGTAATATATCAATACTTAGCCATTTTGATATAGAAGTTTTATAGCGTTTATTCTATTTACTTCTAAAGTATTCTAAAGTTTAGAAAACATACTTCTTTACGTTTTTATACCCAAATATCGTGCTTAAATTCTTATCTATTGTAATATTATATACCCAGTAAAAGTAGCGTTAAAGTTAGAATAGCTATGCCACCTTGTTTCAATAAAATACTTTTATCGCTAGTAATTGCACCATAAAAAGCCACTAATATTACATATACGAGTAAGAAAATTACTATTTCTTTAGGATGGGTGGTGAAAAAAGTCCCATAAATTAACCCAACTCCAATAAGAGCATTGTAAACACCTTGATTTTAAACAACGTTTTTACACTTTTACGGCAAAGCTCATCCGTTCGCATTTTAAACACGCGTGAAGTTGTTTTAGAAGTAGTAGCAATAGTTTCTAGATAAAAAATATAGAAGAATTCCATAGCAACTAATACAGATAATACAGTAGTTATAACAGACATTTTTCTCCTTTTACTAAAAACATGCTTACTTTGAACACAATAAAGTACTACAGGGTAAGTTAAGACTTACCTAACCTACCCTGCCATGCGTAAATTTTTATTTTACAAACTGAGAGTTGTACAAGTTTGCGTATAAACCATTCTTGAACATAAGCTCGTCATGATTACCTTGTTCAACTATATTTCCATCTTTCATGAATAAGATTAGATCAGCGTTTTTAATCGTTGATAAACGGTGAGCAATAATAAAAGAAGTACGTCCTTCCATTAACTTATCCATTGCTCGTTGTATAACTTCTTCAGTACGCGTATCAACTGATGAAGTAGCTTCATCCAGAATCAAAAGTGGAGAATCTTTTATCAAAGCACGAGCTATCGTAAGTAGCTGTTTTTGCCCAACTGATAATGTAACTGAATCATCTAAGTAAGTATCATATCCTTCAGGCAAAGTCTGAATAAAATGATGTACACCAACAGCTTTAGCAGCATTTACTATTTCTTCATCAGTAATATTTCTACGGTTGTAAATCAAATTCTCTTTCACAGTTCCTTCAAATAACCAGGTATCTTGTAGAACCATTGAAAATGCATCATGTATTTCGCTACGTTTCATCTCAGTTATATTAACACCGTCAATAAAAATTCCACCTTTGTCTATTTCATAGAACCGCATTAGTAAATTAACTATTGTTGTTTTACCAGCTCCTGTTGGTCCTACAATAGCAATTTTTTGCCCAGATTTGGCTGAAGCTGAGAAATCTTTGATAATTGTTTTATCTTCAGAATAGCCAAAATACACATTATTAAAATCAACGTTGCCTTCAAGATTTTCTAGCTTTTGGCTCTTTTGGGATTCTTCTTCCATTTCTTCTTCAGCCAAGAACTCAAATACCCTATTCATAGCTGCACTAGCTGCTTGAAGCTGAGTTATACCTTGAGCTATTTGGCCAAGTGGCTGAGAAAAAATTCGAACATATGCCATAAAAGCAACTACGTCACCAATAGTAATATGTCCTTTAATAACTAGTACTGCTCCTACTACACATACCATTACGAATCCAAAGTTACCAATGAATATCATTAGTGGCATCATTATTCCTGAGAAGAATTGAGATTTCCACATTGAAGAATGTAGCTTATTATTGAGTTCCACGAATTTTTTACTTGCTTGTTCTATAGCATTGTAGCTAGTGATAACATTGTGACCTGAATAAATTTCTTCAACGTATCCATTCACAGCGGCAACATTTGACTGTTGTTGAACAAATAGTGGTTGAGAAAACTTCATAATAATACTTACAAAAATGAAACCAACTAGCACTGATCCTACAGTTGTAAAAGCCATAGTAACATTTACGAGGAACATCATTATTAAAGATCCAATTAGCAAGATAACAGAGTTAATCAAAGTACCTAAGCTATTATTTAAAGACTGAGAAGTCAGATCAACATCATTAGTTACTCTAGAAAGAGTATCTCCTTGTAAATGACTATCGTAATAGTTCAACGGGATATTATTGATTTTACGCGCAATTGATGAGCGTAATCTCTGACTAAACTTCTGCACTACTGTAGCAATTGTATATCCTTGTATGTATCCAGCTAGTGCCGAAATGATATACAGAATCACTAAAAAGATAGCAATTGAAGTAATTTTTTCTAAGTCAATACCTAAAAACTGACCTGTTTTAGTTGGCTTTAGTCCTTCTACGATAATGTTAGTTATTTCTTTTAACTTATCTGGACCAATTACAGTGACTATAGAAGAAACAATGGCACCAACTACTGAAATCGCAAACGGAATTCTAAAACCTTTAGTATGCGGTTTCAGACGTAAAAATAAGGAAGGCTTCTTTTTAGTTTTCATTTTCTAGTTCCTTCTTAGACAGCTGTGAGTAAGCAATTTCTTGATAAATTTCATTAGATTCCAGCAACTGTTTATGAGTTCCTTTACCTACCACTTTTCCTTCATCTAGCACTAGAATCTGATCAGCATCCATAATTGTAGATATACGTTGAGCAACAATAAGTTTTGTCATATCAGCTGTTTTTTCTTTCAGCTCACTACGTAAAATATAGTCTGTCTTATAGTCCAAAGCGGAGAAAGAATCATCGAATATTAATATCTCAGGTTTACGAGCCAATGCCCTAGCTATTGCCAGACGTTGTTTTTGTCCGCCTGAAAAATTACTACCACTTTGAGCGACATGAGAATTAATCTTGCCTTCTTTTTCTTCTACAAAATTACGCGCTTGGGCTAGTTCCAAAGCTTCCCAAATTTTTTCTTCATTCAAAGGAGATTCAATACTAATCCCCATGTCAATATTTGACTTAATATCGCCACTGAATAAGACAGGCTTTTGAGGAATAAATCCAACTTTATTATGTAAATCCTCATTTGAATACTGTCGTATATCTACACCATCAATTTTTATTGACCCGCTTGTAACATCATAAAAACGAGTAACCAAGCTAACTAATGTAGATTTACCTGAGCCTGTAGATCCAATAAATGCAATCGTCTCTCCCGGTTTTGCACTAAAAGTAACATTTTCTAATACAGGTTCAGAAGTATCAGCATATTTGAAAGATACTTTATCGAATTCAATATGCCCTTTTCCTATTGGTTCTTGAGTTGTATGTGGAAAGTATTCTATTGAAGATTTCTTATCAAGAACTTCATTTATACGGTTTGCTGAAACAATTGCTCTAGGTAAGAACATGAATAGCATTACCATCATCATGAATCCAAAGACAACCATCATGGCGTAGGATGAAAACACAACCATGTCTGAGAAAATATCAACTTTCTTAGCTATAGCTTGTGGTATTTGAGCTGGATTTTTAGCAATAGCAACATCTTCTATCAAATGTGCACCTATCCAGTATATAGATAGTGATAATGTACCAGAAATTGTCATAATTACCGGTGTCATCAAGGCCATAAGTCTATTCACAAATAAATTAAGTTTAGTAAGTCTATCATTAGCTACTTCAAATTTATCGTACTGATATTTTTCCGCATTATAAGCACGCACTACTCGTATACCATTTAGAGATTCGCGTGTAACACTATTCAATTTATCAGTCATTTTTTGAATAATTTTTTGCTTAGGGAAGGCAAGAACAAGCAGTATAAGCATTAACAGTGCAACTACTGATACAGCGACTAGCGTTGCTAAAAGCCACTCATGACCTTTATCTGCTATTTTAGTCATAGCCCAAATTGCCATAATAGGTCCTTTAGTTACTACTTGTAGACCAATAGTTATAAGCATTTGTATTTGAGTAATATCGTTTGTTGTACGAGTCAAAAGACTTGGCACGCTAAATTCTTTAACTTCAGCATTTGAATAACCCAAAACTGAGTGAAAAATCTTTGATCTAAGAGTGGTAGAAAAAGCAGCAGCCACACGCGCAGCAAAAAATGCTGTTAAAATTGATGAGGCAAAGCTTATAAGTGAAAGCAGAAGCATTTTAGAGCCAGGGCTTGTGAAATTCCAATAGAATATTTCACTAGCTTGCGTGCCCTTAGTGTTAAGAAGTGTAGTAATCTCTGACATATACTCTGGAATTTTTAGTTCTAACCAGACATTTATTACTACAAATACAATTGCTAAAGAACTCATAAACCATTCTTTAAAGGAAAAATATTTGAATAATTTGAGCATAGTTATTTATCCTTTTTCAAGTTTTTGTTTATCTGCTTTACAACTTTTAAAGCTATTTGGGTTTCTTCACAAGAAATTTCCTTCAGTAACTCATTAGAAATTTCATCGAAAAAATTAGTCATTAGTTTCGCTTTTTCAATACCTAGTTCTGTTAGCTTAATAATTTTGCATCTTTTATCTAGATCAGAACTACGTATTGTAATAAAGTTATTTTTTTCCATTCTTGTCAACAAATTACTTGCTACAGATTTGGAAACTTTTAAATACTCCATTATGTCTCTTGCGCAAGTTTCTTCATTTCCATTTTTGTAAAGGTAAACTACTGCGTGTCCTTGCGGTCCGCTTAAATGTTCAACATTATGTTTCTTTGCTAGTTTTTTAAGATAGTTCTCAAGTTCATTTACAAAACTCTTAAATTCACATAATGGTGACTGCATTCTTCTCCTTAGTACATGTATACCACCCTAATTTAGTTCTCATGAGAACCATATAAAGAGTGAAATACGTAGGAAAACCAGATTTTCTTGAAATCGTAGAGACAAATTACATGCCCGTAAAATTCTAAAACAAAGATTAACCTACTGTTATAAGTAACTATACTAGTTTACGCTTTAAAATGAATAATTCAATACTTTTTCTAATAATTTTATTGGTTTTTGTATATTGTAGTCACTTAGTGAACGCTAAGAAAGTGGCAGGTTTTGCTTAGATAAACTACCTCTTTTCAAAAAGGCTCGATAAGTCACTTTCTGAAATTATTTGTATTGCTTTACCTTTTTCTTGCAGCTCTTGAGCTTTTAAAATTTTCCCTCCAGCATTTCCGTACTTCCAAGCCCCACTTCCTAAAGCTCCTACAAAAAGATAGTCGAGTTTGGCTGAGACCCCACTCTTTTTAACTCCACCTTTTTCTGTTAGAATACTCTCAATTTCTCGTTTGCTTCCGTTTAGAAAATCACCAGTTAAACAAAAGGTTTTACCTTGTAAGCTTATTGTTCCTGAAGTACTAATAGGGTTTAGAATTTTTTCAAAACTACTAAATAGCTGTTTTTTCTCATCTTCGCTAACTTCTCCGTCTTCTAATACTTGTGTAACAAGTGAGTATACCTTATCGTAAGGATATACGTCTGATAAATATTCATGTTCATATAGCCAGTTTTTAAGTTCGACTATTTCTTCTTCCGCAATATAATCATCGCTAATGATAGCTTTTAAAATCCCTTTAAGTATTTGAATTCCTAAAGTAGTATCACTATAAATATTTGAGGATCGAACACAGCCAACAAGATTTACTAAAAGCTGATACTCATAGCTAGTTATGACTCCATCTTGAAGAACTTCTTCTAGTGTGGACAATATTCTATGAAATACACTATAAATCTTGTACTTAGTATTTTCTTCAACCCAAGCACGCAAGTACTCTATTTCTTTATCACAAATAACCTTGTCAAACGCCATTCCTTTTATAATTCCATGCAAATCATTAATATTGCGTAACAAGTTTTCATCTAATTTCTCTTGTAGTTTTTGCTTATAAACAAATTCACTAGGAACAGCTACAAAATCAGGGTTACTACTAAGTAGATACTGAAATAAATGTACACTTGCTTGAGCATCTTCTAAAGCGTTGTGTTGGTTATAAATGTACCCTATATTGTTGCATAAGTAGCCTAAAGCATAGGATTGTTCAGATAACAGAAATTTGCTAGTAGAGTAAGTACAAACATATTTGAAAGATGGAATAGGCAAATTATATCTATCTAAAGATTTAGAAATAACGTTTAAATCGTATTGAATATTATGACCGACAATTATATATTCTTCTAATAAGTGACCTATTTCTTTCCAATATTCTACTAGATTAGGAGCAGAAATAACCATCTCATCAGATATGCCAGTTATTTCAATATTTTTTCTATCAAAACGATCTTCAGGGTTAATTAGGCTATAAATTTTATCTACTACTTGCCCATTTTTAACCATAATAATACCGATAGAGCAAATAGAATTACCTCTTCTATTAGGATTTTCTATGTCTAAAGCTATGTAATCGTACATTCGTATTCTTCCTGTGAATCATAAGTCCTATAAAACAAGTAACTCTAAGAGCTTTTTGCCACATCAACACTTCATCGTGTGTTGCACAATATAAGTATAGGGCTTAAAGCTTTCTTATGTAACTTTAAGCCCTACTCACATCTAATAAAATAGAGAGTTAATACTTATAAATCCATCTGAGCGTTATCTTTGTCTAAAATGTATTGACTTGTCTCAGCTTTCAAGAATTTCATAGCGTTTTCTTCAACAAAGTTCAATGCTTTCTCCAAAGCTTCTACTCGATCAGGATCAACTAGCTCAATAACTAAGAAAGCATTTTTAGTTTTCTCAGTAATCATTGTACGTTCACCATCACGCCAGTTAAAGCAACGACAAACAGCACCTTTATCGTCTTTATAGCAAAGTTCGTTTTCTAGAGTAGGATTATTTTCCTCATCACCTATTAGGTAAAACTCATCTCCCCCATCAGTAATGGTCAGACGCAAATCTCCTACAAATGTGTCTATATCTTCAGCTCCAACTGGCAAAGCAAATCTCAAGCTAGCTGAATTGTAGATATCAACTAAAGGATTTATAGTGCCAACTGGCCTGTCACTAATAGAACGCTTAAGCAAAGCTTCAATACTAGAACGTGCACCTTTCTTAGTTTTAAACTTCTGATAAGCTTGTCTGTAAACTTGAATAACTTTATTTTCACTAAATACTTCAGCTGTTAAATGTTCTTTTGCTAAAGAGTTACTTTCTGCTAGTAGAGATACTATTTCCTCTGAGGATTCCTCAGCGTTTTCATAGTTTTTAAGCAATACAACACCAATTTTTGCATCTGGAAACAGTTCCCAGAATGACTTCTCAACTATAAATTTACTCATGATTTTCCTCCTATATGTTAAGTAAACTAATCATCTTATTAGCAGGGTTAACTACTTCGATACGAGTTTTAGTTGTCAGCTGATTTTCTAAATATGGAAAATGTGTACATCCTAAAATTATTTTTTCAATTCCAAAGTATTCACCATACTGTAGTAGTGACTCCAATTTGAAATCTTCTAATATTTTTTCTGGTGGAAAGTTGTTTTCAATCGCTTTTACCATTTCAAGTAAAGTAATACCGATAAGTTGAAGATTTTCATTAGCTGAAAAAAGCACTTTTTCAATTCCAGCAAGTCCTTGAGCATTGGCAGAAATAACCATAATTTTATCAGCACTAACAGCCACTTCTTTATATGCATGTAAAGGTGTAACTATTTTTATACCAGTTTCACCAGCTAACTCATCAAAATCTACAGCACCACTAAGGGAGTTACAGTATACAAAAAGATGTGTAAATCCCTCATCTTCAAGACTACGTATGTGCTTAGATATTATTTCTTTTTTATATTCAGAACTCTTTGTCTGGAAAATCATCTGTTCAAGAGGCGTATTAGAAACAGGAATTTCGCCGTGGCAAATATAACCCTTTTCTTCAAGAACTTTTCTACCCATATTAGTATCTTGAATAGTTCCAGCCATGACTGCGATTTTTCTCATAAAAAACCTCCTGAATAGTTTATATACTGCAGAAAACAATTTTTCAAGAGCTTTCCAAATATTATTTCAAAAAGAAAAATACTTGTATGTTTTATCCGTAAAAAGTAGAGTTCCTCTATCTTTCAAGTAAGATATCATAAAAGCATATTTTGTAAATTCAGGTCGCTTTTACTTAGCTTCTCACTCATGGCACTATTAGAATTAAGAATTTGATTACATAATATAATAATCCACAGACACGCAAATAACTTTCATCTTGTGTTAAGTAGCGTAGAGACTCTTCAGTTTATCTTGTTTTCAAAACTACCTTAGAACTTGTAAAGCAAATATTTAAAAGTATAAATATTATCTTAACTCACTAAAGTATTTATAAATAAGAGTATTAGATATTTTTCTTAGGATGTTTATCTACTACTGCTTGGTTACTTTCTAGAGCTTTTTTCCCCTTTGAAGTCAGTTTATATCCCCTTATTGAAAAGTACTTACTAAGTTCCAATTCGCTAAAGTTTTGAGCAAGTAAGGTGTCTAAATCTTTCACTTTTAACTTTGATAAACCTTTTACACCTTTTTCTTTTAAGATTTTTTTCTTTTCCTCTCCACGAATATGGTCAAGAGACATAAATGCCGATTCTTCTATTACATACTCTTTTTCTATAAGAGTTTCTAAATGTTTAGGAGCATTAATACCATAAGTATATTCAAAGTATTTTGGAAATACTGTTTGATTTGTGAAAGTACCAAACTGTATTCTCCATAAAAGAATTATATCGCCGGCTAATAAACCATCCTCAAGAAAAATTAAGTTTTTACGCGGAACTGGACTAAGAGCGTCATCGTGTATTTTTCGTTTCTCAGACTTATACGGAGTTGCCATTTTTTCTTGCATTTTATCCCACCTAAAACCTCAAGTATCATATAGAACGCATTTACATTATTTACAATATAACGAACCCTCGTGATATTTACTATATATAAATATTTTTCCCCAGCAAAATCTTTAGAAAACCACTAAAAGTACTAGTGATTATGACAACGATTTCCCTTTATCTTTAGAGTTTTACTTTAAAAAGAATATGACGGGTAATATTTTACCCGCCATATCCGTATCTGATAACTTATCACCTAACAAATACTTATTCAGTTATCTTATAAGTGAATATCTGTCAGATATTATAAACTTTCACTACTAACTATTAGTCTTCTTTTCTTTTTCTGATTACTCTAATTAGAGCAGTTAGAGAAAATACAAATAGACTGTATAGTGCAATGTCTGTTACAGGAATATAACCTGTGCTTGCCAATGGAGCTTGCTTAGCTTTAGGTCCTGGCTGTGAAGGTTTTCCTTGCTTAGGCGCAGGAATATTAGAAGGATCTGTAGGAGTTGGAGGCTTAGGTGAAGCACTTGGCTCCTTTATCTCTTCGTAAACATAAGTTACGTTAGTTGTACCTTCAGCAACCTTTCCTTTTTCTTTTCCAATGATGATTGCTGGCAGAATCCTATATTTCTTTCCCTTGAAAGTAATAGTTTCTGGTTTGTGATCATCAGTGTTGTAGTCTGTGCCTACTGAAGCGCTTTCAGTATCTACTTCATCAGGACGGATTGTCTTACCAGCAGTATCAACGTAATGGACAACAACCTTACCTTTAACTTCTTCATAAATATAAGTTACGTGAGTAGTTTCCTTGGCAACTTTACCTTCTTCTTTACCTTCAGTTAGTTCAGGCACACGCTTATATACTTTTCCGTCAGGTGTAGTGATTTTTTCTTTTATCTGATCTTTAGTATTGTATTTTTTACCAACTTCAGAATTCTTTTCATCCTCTACGTCGTCTGAAATAGTTTTACCTTGTTTATCTTTGTAGTGAACAATCACAGAGCCCTTTATTTCCTCATAAACATAGGTAACGTGAGTTGTACCTTCGACAACTTTGCCTTCCTCGTTGCCCTTAGTTAGGACTGGAACAATCTTATATTCTTTTCCTTGGAAAATAATAGTTTCCGGTTTGTGATCTTCACTTGTATTGTAAGCTGTTCCCACGGAAGCACTTTCAGTATATACTTCATCAGGACGGATTGTAGTACCTTTGATATCAATATAGTGTACAAGAACCTTACCTTTAACTTCTTTATAAATATAAGTTACTTCAGTTAGTTTCTCTTCTACATTACCTTTTTCTACGTCACCCTCTTTGAGCTTTACAAATTCGTATACTTTACCATTTTTGTAAATTCGTTCTGGCTTGTAATCAGTTGTATCGTAAGTAGTACCGACCTTAGCATTTACTGTGTCTTTAACATCAGTTGCTATAGGAGTGTTAGTTCCCTCTTCAACATAGTGAACAGTAACTGACCCAACTTTTTCTGCTGGAGGAGGAGTTACAATTTCACGATATACATAAGTGACGTGAGTTGTACCTTCGGCAACTTTACCTTTTTCATGTCCCTTAGTTAAGGTTTCAACAATTTCGTATTTCTTGTTTTCGAAAGTAATAGTCTTTGGCTTGTGATCTTCTTCTGTGTTGTAATCTGTACCTACAGTAGCGTTTTCAATATCACTTTCATCAGGGCGAATTGTTTTACCAGCAATATCAACAAAATGAACAAGAACATTGCCTTTAGGCTCTTCATAGATGTAAGTTACTTCAGTTGTACCTTCAGCAACTTTGCCTTTTTCTTTATCACCAGTTTTAAGTTCTTTATAAACGTATACTTTACCGTTCTTATAAATTCGTTCTGGCTTGTAATCAGTTGTATCGTAGTCAGAGTTAACTGGCTTGTTCACAGTATCTTGTACATCAGTTGCAATTGTATCGCCATTTGTATTTACATACTTGACAACAACTGAGCCAACTTTCTCAGGTTCTGGTTTTTCTTCTTCATAAACATAAGTTACATACTTTGTACCTTGTGCAACTTTACCGCTTGGTTCAGCACCATTTGGGTCATCAGAAGCAACTAGACCTTTGATTCTACTTGTTGTTAGATTACTTTCTTTTCCAACTGTACCAACTGTGTAATTACCTGCTTTAATTGGGACGTACTTCTTGCCGTTCTTTTCAATAGAAGGCAAACGCCTGTCAGCAATCGTGTCGTAATCAGAATCAACATCTGCGTTCTCGACATCTTTTACAAGGTCCTTTTCTTTGATTAAGTTACCATTAACATCAACATAGTTTACGATAACAGTTCCCTTTAAAACTTGATCAGGATTTGAAACAGTTGCAAGAAGAGCTGAGAATTTAGCAGAATCTGCATAACGATAGTTACCACCTGCCATAGCTTGAGGTTTATCTAAAGCTTTACCACTAGGCTCAGTAATTAAAATGTTATGGTAATACAAGTTATCAGCTTGACCATATTTATTACCGTATTTTTCTGCTAGTTTAGTTGTAGGATCCCACTTTTCATTCTTTAGCGTAACACCAAATTTAGAGGTCTCATTTCCTACTTCTTTAGTAGGGTTAAGCGTACCATTAATAATTATGCCTGGCTTAGAGTAGTTTCCATAAAAACGTATAGTTGCTTCTTTTTTATCCGGACTTATGCTTTCAATAATCATGTACATATTATCTGGAGTAACATAAACGCTTTTATCTTTAGAATTAGCCTGAGGTACACCATTTTCATCGTAAGGCATATAATAAACAGGTAGTTTTTTACCGACCATATTGTTATCTGCCCAGGTGTATGGGTTGGGGTTTGTGTCTTTTGCGCTAATCTTAGCTATAAATCCATCTGGCAACCCGCCAATTTCACCGTTTAAGGTCAATATGCCTTGAGTTTTTACATCTTTAGAAAAAGCAATATCTTCTGGAGTGCCTAGAGGACGGAAATCGTACAACATTGAGTTCATACGGGCATAGGAACTTTTACCATCATTTACAGCGTGGTGTCCATATCCACCAGCTCCACCAGTAGCATTATTAAACGGTTTTAAAGTATAAGTCTGCTCTTTAACTACTTGTCCGTTTACCCATACTTTGAGGTTAACTGGTTTTTCTTTAGTAACACCCAAAGTTTGTGTATTCATAGTTCTAGTTACGGACGCTTTTACGTCTTTTAATCCTTCTACTTTATCATTGAAGGTTACCTTATATTTAATTTTCTTTGTAACATATTCTTTACTTGTAGATAAGTCAAAGCGAGTCGAATCTGTTGAATCTTGACCTCTATAGTAGTCACTTTCATAACCTACACGTTCAACAGTTGCAATAGTAACTTCTTTCTTATCGCCTGCTGATACTACAAAAGTTCTAGGAAGCTCAACTGGAACATCTTGAGACTCTACATAGAAATAGTCTCCCTTATGTAGCTCTTGTCCTTCAAAGCTCATATCAAATTTAAACTGATTACCATACAAAGTTGGTACAGCATGTAAAGTTGTAGGATTGACTGAAGCAGTAACTATAGGTGTTACTTGTCTTCCCGTAGGTACTGCATTTAGTGCTCCGCCTCCAGAAAAAGCAGATACAACAGAACTTCCTGTAGCATCTGATACAGATGATGTACTACTTACATCTGTAGTTGCATAAACTGGAGGAGTAACAAAAAGTAGTGATCCTAGCAATAATGAGGATACACCTACCTTAATATTATTCTTAATAAAATTATTTTTATGCATTTCTCCCCTAATAAATAACTTGCGTAAACATGGTATCAGAAAAGTATTTATGTAATACACTCTGTTACAAGTCATAGGAGTAGTATTTATACAAACTTTATAATCTTCCCAATGTATAAGCTAAAAATAGTTATTTAAGAGTTTTGTTTACTAGTATTCTTCAATAAAACTAGTATTTTAAAGACAGAGTTTCGATATAAAAAATAAGGTGTAATTACAAAACTAACTACACCTTAATACAATATTAACTATCTAAATATTTTCTGAAAAACTTTATTATTTCATCAAAAGGTATGATGTTTATATCATCATATAAATCTACATGTACAGCATTTGGAATTGTAATGAAGTGTTTATTTTCTCCTTTTAGTTTTTCAAATGTATCTTTACTAAAGTAATACGAATGTGCTTTTTCACCATGCACTAATAAAACGGCATTCCTGATTTCATCACTATGTCTCATTATAGGCTGATTCATAAAGGACATAGTTCCAGTTATATTCCATCCATCATTAGAATTTAAAGAACGAGAGTGATAACCTCTGCCAGTCTTATAATATGAGTGGTAATCTTTAACAAAATCTGGTGCATCTTGAGGAAGAGGGTCTACTACTCCACCGTTTTTTGCATAGCTTCCGTTTACATAGTCTTTTATTCTCTGCTCGTTTAACCTCTTTTTATTTTCATACCTGTTTTCTGCACTATCTTCCATGTCAAAATAACCATTTGCGCTAACTCTAGACATATCATACATAGTTACTGCTACTGTGGCTTTGATTCTAGTGTCAATTACTGCTGCATTAATAGCCATTCCTCCCCAACCACAGATACCAACTATTCCAATTTTTTCAGGATCTACTTTTTCATGCAAAGATAAAAAATCTACCGCTGCTTGAAAATCTTCGGTATTTATATCGGCAGAAGCAACAAAACGTGGCATCCCTGTACTTTCCCCAGTAAAAGACGGATCAAAAGCAATCGTTATAAATCCTTTTTCAGCTATAGTTTGAGCGTATAACCCACTAGATTGTTCCTTTACAGCACCAAATGGTCCACTAATAGCTAGAGCTGGCATCTTGGTATCAATATTCTTAGGAGTATACATATCTGCCACCAGCGTTATACCGTACCTATTTTTGAAAAGGACTTTTTCATGATCTACTAGCTTGCTCTTAGCGAAAGTTTTATCCCATTGTGTCACTAATTCTAGTTTTTCTATCTCAAGCATCTTTTTCCTTATACATTAATTATCGCTTATATTTTTAATTAGTTTTGCTGGAACTCCAGCCACAACAGTATTTGGTAAAACATCTTTTGTAACTACAGCACCAGCTGCAACAATTGCGCCTTGTCCTATACTTACTCCTGGACAAACCGTCGCATTTGCTCCGATCCATACATCATTTCCTATCTTTATTGGTTTAGGGATAAGATTTTGACGTCTGGATACGGGCTGTGGATGGTTTAAAGTTGCTAGTACTACGTTGTGACCTATCAAAACTCTATCTCCTATAGTTATTCCACCTTGATCTTGAAATTTACAACCTGAATTAATAAAAACTTCCCTGCCTATTTCAATATTCTTACCGCAGTCTGTGTTAAAAGGTGGAAATAATGAAAAGCTGGAATCTATTTTTCTTCCAGTAATCTTACTCATCAAATCAATAATTTCTTCTCTGGTACAGTAACTATTATTTAGTTTTGATGTGAGTTTCATGGCTTCATCTGCGAGTTTAGAAACAGTTTTTTGTATTTGCGTTCCACTTTGTATTTCTTTTCCAGCTTTTACGTACTCTAAGAATTCTTTTACCTCTGTTTCCATCTTCTTTCCTCCTATTCTTCACAAATTCATAACATCTTAAATTTCTTGCATTTCATTTCTCTTACTTTTAAAGATATTTTTCTAAAACAGAAATATCAAATACTTATTTTCTATAATTAGTTATGCTTTTTATAAATATCTGATAAATTTTACTTAATAGATTTTTACCAAATAAAAAGGAAAAAATGGAAACTAGAGTACTGCGATACTTTGTAGAAGTTGCAAGAAACAATAGCATTACCAAAGCCGCTCAAAAACTTCATATAACCCAACCAACTCTTTCGCGTCAACTCAAAGAGCTGGAACGAGAAGTAGGGCAAAAATTATTCTTACGTAGCAACTATCACATTAAGCTAACCCCGCAAGGACAAACTCTTTATAAACGTGCTATAGATATTCTAGCCTTAATAGATAAGACAATCTTGGAGTTTAGTTCAATGAATGATTTTGATGGTGGTGAAATAAACATCGGCTGCGCTGAATCTGAAGGTATATCTTTAGTCGCTAATGTTGCTAAAAAATTACAATCTACATATCACAATATACGTTTTAATCTGCACAGTGGTAACTTTCAATCGCTAACAAGTTATCTTAATAATGGTCTTCTCGACTTTGCTGTTGTTGTGCAAAATATGGACACTTCCTTATATAATTCTCTCCCCTTGCCTTATGAAGATAAATGGGGAATTTTAATGAGAAAAGATGACCCGTTAGCTAGTAAAACAAATATATCCTTTGACGATTTTTGCTCTCTACCACTAATTATTTCCAGACAAGGTTTTACAGATGAAATGCCTAACGAAATAAAAAATATGCAAGAAAAACTTAATATCGTTGCAACCTACGATTTGATTTATAATGCTTCTATTTTTGTTCGAGAAGGACTAGGATATGCCTTTAGTTTCGATAAGTTGATTAATACTGATGGAGATAGTTCGCTATGTTTTAAGCCAATTAATCCTCCCATTTTGTCACCGATGCGATTAATATGGGCTAAACCAGATCAACTTTCTAAAGCCGCTTCAATATTTTTGGAAGAATTTACTAAGCAAATAGTGTGAATGTATTATTTCTAAGCAGATTCAGCAAATAGTTTTGAGAAAAATTCTTCTCCATCTTTAGACAAAGTTACACTTCTATCAGTAGAATTTTGCAAAATATATCCACCGTCTATACATAAATTCAAGAAAGCTTTCCCAAGATTTCCACTCAGATGAAAGAGTCTTTCAGTCCAATCTAAACAAGGCTTTATAAACTCTCCTGATTGTTTCTTTATACTAGCAATATCTAAACCTAGATTTTCAAAAAATTCTTCTCCTTTTACACTAAGATGTATTGCATTCATTTGAAGGGTAATATATTCATACTTTATGAGGTTATTGAGAAAGTCTACGCCTATTACTCCAGCCAAATGTTTATAACAGGTTCTTCCATGTTTCAATTTATTATATTCTTCATATTTGCGTAGAGAGTTTACTTCTTTGATTGGTGAAATATTCATCATATTTTCAAGTAGGTGTGCAACTTCGTCTGAAGTAAGTTTATAGTAAGAGTTTTTCCCCTGTTTATAATAAGAAACCCATTCCATCTCATTAAGCTTTTTCAAATGATATGAAACAGTATGACTTTTAAGTTTAACTTTTCTAGCTAGCTCACTAACAGTATGAAATCTGTTATCCATTAGTATAGTCAATATATCTAATCTCGATTTATCAGCCAGAACTTTTGTTACTTCATGTAACTGAGGAAAACCATTCATAAAATCCCACAATCAGTTTTATTCATATCTATGAACATCGATTAATACAAATATTATACTTTACTCGGAGGTAAAAATATGTTTAAAAAACTTGACAAAGATAGCCTATATTATGGTTTTCCAGTAGTACTTATGACTACGAAAAATGAGATAGGAGAAGATAATATTACAGTTATTAGTTCAACATGGAATTTAAACAACTCTTTAGTAATTGGTATAGCTGTAAATAGTCAAGGCTATAGTAATCTAGTTTTAAATCGACAAGTAACTTTCAATATAGCTGAGGGAAGTATGTGGGAAAAAGTCGAGTCTATAGCAAAAACTACTGGCAAAAAAGATGTCCCTGATTATAAGCAAAAAATGGGATATGAATTCTGTGCAGATAAATTTACTTTAGGCAATTTTTCTAAAGCGAGAGGAATATCAGTAGAAACAGCACGTATACAGCAATGCCCTATACAAATTGAAACAACTGTTTCAGAAATATTCATAAGAGAAGGTTTTGCGATTGTAGAATGTGAAATAGTAAATATATTAGTTGACGAAAAAATACTACACGATGATTCCCATATTGACGTATCAAAGTGGCAACCACTAATTTATAAATTTAGGCAATACGTAACTACTGAAAAATCTTTGGGTAAAAACTTTAGATTTGCTGAGCATTAAATACTTGCGTAATAGCTGTAACTTTAGTGTATTACTCCCCTAACTTAGCTTTAAATGAATAATACGTAACATGGTTTAAGCCCTCTATAATGAATATAGAGGGCTTTTATGAGTTAGTTGTAATTTGCTTACGTACAAAGCTAAGAGCATTAATCATCTATTACATAAATAAACGGTATCATTTATCTATAGGTATAATCTCATCGCTATCAGCAATCCCCATAAATCTATTAATAATCTTAGCAGCTGTCATATCTTTGTATTCATCTTTATCTGCTAAGTATTCTTGTTTACTACTATAGTCTCGCAATATTTCTTTTGTTTGAAGTGGTTTACGAAGTCTATCAGTACTAAATATTCTGTACTCGTGTACAACAACGTCTTTCTTCTCTTCTCCGAATATACTACGTTCTTTACCACTAATAACAATGCGGTAAACGTAATAGATGCTACAGTTATTTTCTTCAGATTTAACTAGGACTTTACCAACTTGATCAACCTTATCAATTTTAATAGGTTCTTTACTATCAAGGTGATATCCACCGTTTGATCCTGTAGTTTCTATTTTATTAGTAATTTTATCTAGTTTTTCTTTAACTATATTGTCTAAAGTAGCCATTTCTTTAGATGAAATATCTTTAACATCATTTATATAATCATCTAGACCTTTTACTATAAAAGTCTTTGTTTTAGTTGCAATAACGTAACCATTATAACTGTCATTGCCAGTACTCAAAGAATATGTAGCTGTAACTTTATCACCATTTTTTAGGTTGTTAGTTTTATCAAATTCCACACTTACCTTATTAATAAATGATTTCTTATCTTCATCGTTTCCTAAAGTAACAATTTTTTGAGTATCAAGGGTGCTTACAATCTCACCTTTTCCACTTTCTCCTTCAAATTCAATGGAAAAGTATGGTCTAACATCTACTTCAGTTTTATGTATAAATCCAAAATAAACACCAACTGCAAGTGCTAGAACAACAACTACAGTAGTTGGAATCAATATTGCTTTACCTTTTTTCGATTTTATAAAAGATGTAACTTCTTTGTGTGCTTCCTTAGTCTTTTTAGATAGCTCTTCAGCTGTTTCTTTACTTTTTTCACCCAAGCCTTCAGCCATGACTTTAGTTTTATCTGCAATCATTCCAGCCATAGCTTTAGTCTTTTCAGCAAGCTCTTCAGCACTTTCATTAAGCTGGTTAATTGAGTCTTCATTAACTGTCTCACCTGAAGCTTGAGGATTTACTTCACTAATATTTGCACTAGCACCACTACTTTCAGCATTTGTAGCCTTTACTAGCAAAACTAAAGCATAAATACCATATACTATTAAAATTGCGTATCCTAGAATTAAAGATACAACAGCTCTAGTGATATCGTCTAACGTAATAGAAGAGTAATTAGCGGCTGTATCAAGAAAACCAGACACACTATCTAGGTTAGACACTAACCCAGTCACAGTTCTAGCAAATATAAGCACAATGAAAGCTAATATATTAACTCCCAAATTGATTTTATAAAATTTTTCTTTGGTACTATATACTACAAAGCCGCTAGCAATAATTTGCACAACTAGTAATATCATCACAAAAGTATATAAAACACTAATGGTTGCACCGTACGATAATATTGCTAGTGGGTTTTGTATTTGAAATACTAGTATTTCTGAAATTAAACTCAAAGCACCTATAGCTATACTTAAAAATAAAATATTTTTCTTCGTTAAAAAGTTTACTAACTTCATAACCCCTCACCCATTTTTATAAATCAGCGTTCCCCTAAGGGGCGTAAAATGTAAAACTATAAAGACAATCATTATAATAAGTAAAATGGTTACTAATTTGGTAATATGACTTCTTTGTAATACACCCATTAATAATATGCATTTAGCTTTGAAATTACAATAAACATATTATTTATTCACAAGATAGTTATGATATTTTATATTAAGAAATCAAAGGTTAAAAAGTTATTCCTCGGAAATAATATTGTTATAAATGTGGACTACTATCTGCAAAATTCCGTGTAACACAATAACTATATATAACAAATACGTATCATTCAACACTCATGCATAAACGTATTGCCTAGCATATAGACGTTCTTCAACGTATATCACCTAAACCTACTACTAATTATGGTTTAATATTGCGATAGCTGTCTTAAAATCCTTTATTTTTCCTTCATAATACATCTGTTTTAAATCATCAATATGGATTTTAACAATTTCTATATCCTCATCATCATCTTCTGGAAGTTTAGATACAGATAAATCGTTAGCTATATAAACAGTGGTTTTCTTTGTACAAAAACCGACGCTATTGTATCCTTGAAAAACTTTTTCCAAATTCTTAGCCGTAAATCCGACTTCTTCCTGTAGCTCTCTAAGGGCTGCTTCTTCATAGTCTTCCCCATCTTCTACAAGACCCGCTGGGACTTCTAACACATAATCTTTTATAGCGCTTCGATATTGTTTTACTAAATAGGTATATCCCTGATTATCCACCGGCAAAATAGCAACGGCATCTTTATGAACAACCAATTCTCTTTTTAAAATCTTGCCATCTAATTCGTAATGCTCGATTTTTAAATCTAAAATTCGCCCCTCATAAACAGATTCTTCGCCTATTTTATGCATAATTAATCCTCCTGCTCTGTTTAGATTAAGGTTGCGCAATAAGTTATGGTTACCCATAGTCTATATTAACTACTATAGGCTATTTAGTCATTTTATCGGTACTACAAGCAAAACTTATGCGTTGTTCATCACATATGCATTACAGAGCAAGAAGATTAGTATTACACCTATCACTCTTAAACAGTAAAAAGAGGCGTAAATCCTAGCAGATATTATCGAGGCGTAACTAAGAATTTTCTATACCTATAAACGTATTTCTTCTTAATTCTTATTAATAAAGCTCTTTACTTTATCAGCCACCTCATGTGGCATCTGCTCAAAAATATTATGAGTTGTTCCTGGAAAATCTTTTTCCAAGGTGAAAGAGCCTTTAACGTGACTCCTCATAAAATCAACATTTGTCATGTTATAGAGAGGAATTTCCGGCATAATATAAAGAAATGGAACAGTAATCTTTTCCATTACAGGACGTTGATCTACTCTAAACAATGAGAACCATAAGCTTGCCATTGTAAGAGGATCAAAACCTTTTCCGCAAAGTACTATCATCGCTTCTTCCATTTCTACAGGGAAATCAGCAAGAGCGGGATTCATCATATTCTTCGTAATATACCAACCAGCGTATCCGATATTATCAAAGATTCTCTCTAAATCTTGCATGAAGTCTTCGTCTGTCCACTGTCCCTGACCAATTCCGCCTTGCCAGTCAGCATTACTAATTCTTGGAGACATATCTGCAGCAACGATTCTTTTTAGCTTTCCACAGCCAAACTGATCAACATAGCTGAAAATAGATGCCGCTCCCATAGAATGCCCAATCACGGTTATATCTTTCAGATCTAATGCTTCAATTAACTCGTTCATATCCTGCCCGAGAGTTTTTACGTTCATGTGAATTTTTGCTCTATCAGAAGATTCATGTCCGCGCTGGTCATAAAAGACAACCCTATATTCTCCCTTGAACTCATTAATAAAATCTCTAAGTGCTAAATGTGAAGAATTAAGTCCATGGCTGAATAAAAGGGTTTCTCCCTGTCCATGATCCTCGTAATATATTTTTGTTCCGTCTTTCATTGTCAAATACGACATATTTTTCACTCCTTTTCTTCAAGTTCAAATATAAAATTCTTGTAAATTTTCTATCTAGCCCACGCTTGCTTTCGTTTTTATCAGCGATGCTCAACTCTATTAATCGTTATATGAACAATTTATCCTCGTAATCATAAGGTAATAACAGCTCTTTTGTCTTATACCTTTCTACAATAAAATCTTTTAGTAGGTCTTTCCCAGCAATATTTTAAGTACTTTAGATTTGTAATTTATGAAACCTTATTTTTCTACTTCCTAAATTATTTCTATTTATTCTCCAAGATTATTCTATTTAGAAGCTTGAAAAAATCCTATATACAAAAATAGAATTATGTTATATTTTATTACATATATACTATTTTGTAAGAAATGGGTTTTAAAAAAATGGCTGAACGAACAAAAATATGGATAGCTAATGCTATGAAAAAACTTATGGTAAAGAAAAAGATAGAAAAAATCCGTGTAACAGAAATCTGTAAAGAAGCAGAAATACAGCGTCCGACTTTTTATTATCATTTCAAAGATAAATACGATCTTCTAGCATGGATATTTTTTCATAACGCTTTTGAAACGAACATTATATCAATCGAATCAGTAGCCAAAAGTATGAATCAAATGAGAGAAGACTTTACTTTTTACAAACGAACATACGAAGATACGTCAAAATATTCTTTATGGAAATATATGGTTGAGTACTTCGTTCACAGATATTCCGAAGAAGCAAAAAGAATTTTAGACACAGATACATTAGATCCCCAAACTATGTATAGCATTCGTCTTTACTGCCACGGTGGTGTGGGTATGACAAAAGAATGGCTACTTAGCGACAGTAGCATACCGGCGGAAACTGTAGTGGAAATGATGTTTATTTCTATGCCAGAAAGTTTAAGAAAAATATTTTTTCATGAATAAAAACTCTCTAAACTAACTATTTGAATATCCTTGTAAAATAACTAACACTAAGACCCTCAGAGTTTTGTTGTCTATCAAGTACCAATCACAACTGTCAAATTAACATTAAAATCGTTTATCTCGATTAAGTGCTTATTACAAATAGTAAAAGCTCCCAACAAAATACAAAAAACATCTCTAAATGTAGTCTTACAAATCTTTACTTTCGCACTCTTTCAAGCAGAGCCACCGTCTCGAAGTGATGAGTATGCGGGAATAAATCATAAGAAACTATCTGCGCAATCTTATAACCATTTTCTACAGCTACTTTTATATCACGGCTCAACGAAGCAATATCACAAGCTATATAAACGAAGTATTCAGCACCACTTTCAGCACAAATCTTTTGCACAACTTCCTTACCACAACCTGAACGTGAGGGGTCAGCCACAACAACATCAAATTGTCCATATTTGGAAATCACTTTAGAGATAAGCTTTCCGTCAATATTGGCTTTGAAACATTCTACATTTAAGCTATCTTTCAAGTTTTCCTTAGCACTTTGCGTAGCTTGCCTATCACCTTCAATAGCTACAATTTTACCGTTTTTACCAACGTAATCAGCTAGAGGTTTAGTAAAAAGCCCACTTCCGCTATAAAGTTCTAAAACCTTTTTACCAGCAAGACTCTGACGAATTTTTTCCCCTAAACTAAAAGCAGAATCCCTTAAAACTAAAGGATTGAAATCACTGTAAGAAGAAAAGTCTTGCCCACTCGAAGCCTTCAAAACAGTATCAACTAGAATATTTGGTGCTTTTTCATGAATTTGCCAAAAAGATGTAGGATTTACCTTATACTCATATACATCTGAAGCAAAAGTTTTTACTCTTTCAATAAGTACAGGATTATTTATAATTTCACCATTAACATCATAAGTAACATCATTGACTGTAAAATAGACACCATCTTGACTATCTACTACACAATAAACTATATCTCCAGGTGATAAGACACTTTTTAAAATACCGTTTTTGCCTAAAATACCACTATCTAAAATTTTCTTAGATGCTAAAGGCATAGTTTCAACAGCAAGAATATCATTGGTGTGATATTTACTCATCCCTAAATTAGAATCTTTATCAGCTACAAACACCATACGTGTACGCCAATGTGTATGATCTTTCGCAGGTGGTAGACCATGCACTGCATAGCCTGAACGAGTATTTACATCCCTAACATTTATTGGAGGCAATTCTTTGAGCTGAGCTAAGACTTTTTCTCCAGCAATACGTGAAAAGCTATCATTCAATACGTCAGTTTTCCACTTCAGCTGATCAGGATAAGCAACATGAGATAATTCTAGTCCCCCAAGTCCTTTTTCTTCACCTTCGCGCCAGACTCCAGATACTCTGCTAGGAGAAGGCAGAATAACTTTCACAACACGTGCAACCGAATAGCTCTTTTTTTCTTCAACAATTTCAACACTAACTTTTTCCCCAGGAATGCCACCTTGTACAAGTAACACTTTCCCATTTACACGTGCAATACACTGACCTTTATGAACTGGCTTTACAAGAAGGCAATCAAAGGTTTGTGACATTACTCCACCATTTCTAAAATATCTATTTTTATTTCCTTAGATTATAACCACATTACCAAGAAATTGTTTCACACATATCGATGATTTTCTTGCAAGAAATAACAGATACAATCTAGACGTTCATACACATTCTATATTATTTAGATAACATTCAAAATATGTTTTACTCTTTTTAATATATGAAGCTCTCTTATAAAGCGTTGCGAAACTTTCGTACCCCTGTCTTATAATTCAAAGAAATAAGAATACTTTACTTTTGAACTTATTTTCTACTCACCGTATTTATTATCCAAATAGTACTTATCTACTTTAAAAATACTCACTAAGAATCTAAGAGTTTTCTAATACTATAAATAACAACCTCAATTAGTTTTTGAACTCCTAAAGAATATATGTTCTACCCTAAACATCATTGATTTATACAACCAAAAGACAATATTTCCACTACAACTAAGCAATCTATATTTACTTATCCAGTCAAGAAACTATGTTCAACAAACTATAAACTTTATAGTTTAACTGATTTAGTTGCTATAAAGGTTTTGATGTTCAATTCATGAAGTCTTCCAGAGCCATTAGTATCTTCGTATAAGTCAAGCAATGTAAAGCCTGCTTTCAACTGCCCACCTATTTGTTCCGTCATGTTATGAGAAAACTGCATTCCTGCGTCGTATTTAATCAGGTATTCTCTAGCTTTTTCATCTTTCACAGGGTTAAACGGCATTTGCCAAATTACTTCTTTTTCATCATCATCAACAATATAGTTGATTTCATTATTTAATCCTGCAAGAAAAATTCCTCCCTTTTTCAAGACTCTATATGTCTCATTAAAAACATGTTGTACATCTTCAACATAACAATTTGATACAGGGTGAAAAACAATATCAAAAGTCTCATCATCATAAGGAAAGGTTTTTGTCATATCTGCCTGTATAGCATCTATTTCATACCCTTGTCTTTCTGCAACTTTCAACTCAGATTCAATTTGTTTTGGAGAGTAATCAATCACGCTACATATCGCACCCAATGCGTTGAATATTGGCATTTGCTGTCCCCCGCCTGATGCCAATCCTAATATTTTCTTACCTTTTAAGTTTCCAAACCAACTATGAGGAACGAATACAGTTGGTGTTAGTAAAACATTCCAAGTACCATTTTTTGCATTAACATATTCTTCATGAGAGATAGGCTTTGCCCATTCCCATCCTTCTTCAGCCCATTTATCAATCGTTTCTTTATTTATGTCCTGATATGATTTCACAACTTGTCACCTTTACTTTCAATTTACCCACTTTTACCACAACATTACACTATTTTTGATGTAACTTTTAGTAACGCGAATATAAAAGGTAAAATTACTTATTATCTTGCTTATCTTGTCTTATAACAACTTCAGGTGCTTTAACCCTAGCTTTAGCACTAACTTCTTTATCTTCAACGTTATCAATACGCCAAGGTACATTAACTAAAACTACACCAGGAGTAAACAAGAGACGAGTCTTCAAACGAATGGCTGTCCTATTATGTAGTAGTTTAGCCCACCAGTTAGGTAATAGATACTCTGGAATAAAAATCATAACCAAGTCCCTAGGAGAACGCTTTCTAACTGAGCGAACATATTTGATAATTGGACCTGTTATGTCACGATAAGGTGAGTGTACAAAAGTCAATGGAACTTTCAAGTCAGATTGCTGCCACTGATTATGAAGTTGGTCGGCTTCTTCTTGGTCTACACACACCGTCAATATTTCCAAGCTAGATGGGTTAGTTGCTCTAGCATAAGAAATTGCACGCATTGAAGGCTGATGTAACTTAGAGACAAGTATCATAGCGTGAACTCTTGATGGAAGAATTCTAGCATCGTTATAATCTTTTACAGCAAGTTGTTTTGAAATACGTTCATAGTGTGATTTAACAGCTCCCATAAAGCTAAAAATAATCAGAATCATTGCTATAACTACTAGAGTTGCTACTAAACTCCGTGTCGCAATTATCATGATTAACACAAATGAACTAATAAAAGCACCTACTAGGTTGAAAACCCTAGAGATTTTATTCTTCCTACGTATAACGCTTTGAGTTTCAAGTCGTAACTGTTTATTCCAATAATGTACCATCGCTATTTGCGAAGCTGAAAGTGTAACAAAAATGGTAATAATATAAAGTTGCACAAGGCTAGAAACATCAGCATCAAAAGTTACCATCAGGAATATAGCTAAAATTGATAAAACAATTATTCCATTAGAATAAGTTAGCCTATCTCCTCGTTTATATAACCAGTTAGGCAAGAGACTATCCCTTGAAAGCAAAGAAGCTAAATTAGGGAAGTCATGAAAAGCTACATTACCAGCAATAATTAAGACAATACTAGTTATAAAAACAATAAAAGTAAAAATAAGTGAGGTATTTGAAAAAATACTTGTGCTGAGCTGACCAATAATAGGAGACACTTTTACTTCTCTTATTTCAGCTGAATGGAATAAAAGTTGTTTGCTGGTGGTTGCGAAACGTTTTACACCTATTTCTGAAGCTAAGAATATGATATTGAGCATAGCCACAGAAACAATACTTATCAGGGCGAACATGGTTTTAGAGGCGTTTTTACTTGATGGTTGTTTCATGACGTAAACACTATTAGATACAGTTGTCATTCCAGCAAGTAATACGCAACCTGCAGCAAAGGCAGCTACGCTTACATAGAAGTTGAATAAGCTAATTTCACTTGTATTGTTAATATTAGTGTAGCTAGCATCATATTGTATCGTTTGTAAAATAGGAAGATTTGATGTAAAGAACTGGAAATATCCTACTATAATCATTATAAATACGAGAATTAAAAATAAGTAAACAGGAAATGAAAATACTTTATGTGTTATATGTATACCACGTAAATTTATTAGAGCGAGCAAAAGAATAAGTATGATACCAATGTATTTTTCTCTGCCATCGAAAGATGGAAACAGTAAGGAAATATAGCTGGCACTTGCAGATATGGAAACGGTTAAGGTTAAAACGTAGCTAACCAATAATGTAGCAACAACTACTCGAGAAATAGTTGGATGAAGATTAGATGAAACAACTTCGTAATCGCTGTTGTCTTTAGGGTATTCATATAAAGTTTTACGGTAGGATAATGCTGTTGCAACCATAGTAAGTGTAATCATTATCCCTATTAACATAGTTAAAGATATACTGGCGATATTATTTGATGATAAAACTATAAATATCTCATCAGGAGCGTAAGCCAAAGTTGATATCATTACTGCACCAAAAATAGGTATAGCAATTCGTTTGGACAAAGTATGCGTATTTTTATAGTGAGAACGCATTGGTTTGCCAACAACTAATAATTTTACTTTCTCAAATAAATCATCCATTTTACAAATATTACTCTTTTCTATTCAAAAATACACTTTTGAGTAATAAAGTTTTATATATTTGTCACATATCAGTGAAGTTGACCTAAAAATTTTTAAAGTATATTATTCATTTTTACTCTACATATATATAAGTTTTACAAAGTGTTACCAATACGTAACTTTAAGTGTTTGTATATAAATAACGTAAATTTGTATAAGAAATATTAAAATATTGCCTATTTTTTAAGAAATCAGTATGTAAAAGATGAAATTTTACAAAATTAGGCGTAATTTTTTGTTGTGCACTTCGTAATTATGGGATCGGGACGTGTTGGGTCTACACTCGCCGCAGTATTACATGATCAAGGGCATTCAGTTGCCGTAATAGACCAGAAAGCTGATGCTTTCAGACGTTTGCCTGCCAATTTTACAGGAAAACGTGTAAAAGGAATTGGTTTTGACAAAGATATTTTGATACAAGCAGGTATTGAAGAAGCATACGCTTTTGCTGCTGTTTCAAATGGTGATAACTCCAATATACTTGCATCTAGAATTGTGCGTGAAACATTTGGAGTTGAAAATGTTGTAGCTCGTATATATGATCCTGAGCGTGCAAGTTTATATAGAAAACTCGGTATACCTACAGTTGGGCCGGTAAAGTGGACAACAAATGCCATGTTGCATTGGATGTTACCTAGCGAATCTTCTCAAGAAATTTACCACCAAAATAGTGCTGAAATAAGAATATATCGCTGCCACCCTCACTACTCTTGGATAGGCAATACAATTGAGTCAATTGAAGAAAAACTCAATATAAAAGTAGTATTTATAACTAGATTTACGAAAAGCATGATGCCAACGCCACACTTGGTTCTTCAAGAAAGTGACGAAATTGTATTTTCCGTAAGTGCTGATAATAGTTCAATAGTAAAACGTGCTTTATCATCTGAATTTGTAAAGGAAAATTTCTAATGCGTGCTTTAATTGCTGGAGCTGGGTCGGTTGGACGTTCCATTGCCCGAGAGTTGTTGCAACGAGGGCACGAGGTTACCTTGATAGATAACTCACCTGAGGCTATGCGTATTGCTTCTGTGGCTGAAGCTGACTGGATTTTAGCTGATGCTTGTTCCCCAACCACTCTTGAAGAAGCTGGCATACGAGAATGTGATGTGGCTATTTCAGCTACTGGAGATGATAAAGCTAACCTAGTTATATCTCTATTAGCTAAGACAGAATATGCCGTACCTAAAACTGTGGCTCGTGTAAATAACCCTAAGAACGAATGGATGTTTGGCGATTCATGGGGTGTTGATGTGCCAGTTTCAACCCCTAGAATTATGACTGCCCTAGTTGAAGAAGCATTATCTGTAAACTCACTAGTTAGAATCTTTAACTTCCAAAAATCTGGAGCTTCTATGCATTCATACGCTCTAGATAATAATTCACCGCTAGTAGGAAATAAAATCAGCACATTGTTCTTACCAAAAACAGCAATTCTATCAGCTATTTTACGTAATAACAGACCAATGGTACCTTCATGGACAGATGATATTTTTGAAGCAGGAGATGAATTATTACTTTTGGTATCTGAGCAAGGTGAAAATGATTTAGAACTAATTGAACAAGCGATTTTAGAAGCTAATGTTCGTATCCAAGTCCTAGATTCAGATTCTAGCGAAGACTCACTAGGCTAAAGTAACAACTTTATCGTTTTTACTTATGCATAAACAAAACTGTTTTATAGTTTTGCCTGTATTTAAAAGTTTTATAAACGCATACTTTCTTACATTATTAATATAAAGTTACAGTAGCAACACGTATCTACACTTCTCATTCTAAAATAAACAAAAATTCAACTACGAATGCTTACTATTTCCTACTACTTCTTGCATAACACCTATAAATTAGAGTTTCAAAATAGGCTTTATCATTACCCAAGAAATGTATACAACCAAAACGTATAAAGGCACAGATAAAATTATATGAGCAGTTGCAAGCCAAGCAACGTTTTCAGATAAATATAGAGGTAATTTTACCCCTAATCTAAGCGCAAACATTCCTACCCATACCCATGTTACGTTTCGATATACGCTATACTTACGTGGATTTTTTCTCCACAAAAGAGGGCTAGAAGAGATCAGTTCAACCAATAAGCCAATCAAAGGTATACGCACTAAAATACTAACTAGCATTACGAACAAATAAACAGCATTTGTTATAAGACCTAATACAAAAAAGTTTTCAGCACGCCCTGTTTGATAAACCCACCAACTACAAATTACAACACCAATTATCCCAAAAAATATCTGAGAAATAGGTTTCTTGTACATAAAACTCAAGGCACCCAAAACTATACTGGAAGATACTGCAAAGACTATAGGAAGTAAAAAAGTATGTAATATAAGATAAGCTATAACAAAGATGAGACTAGGCAGTACTGATCCCAGTATACCTAGCAAACCGCCGCTTGCTTGCATAAAAGAGAAATTATCATCTAATATCTGAGAAGCGAACTTAGTTTTTATTAACTCATCTTTATTTTCCATCAAACTTCTTTTCTCCAGTTTTTGTTACACGCTTATAAAATAGTGTCTGAAACAATCTCATATATAGGATTCATAATCGCTAAGCGACCATTTTGCTTAACAACTCTACCTTCAACTATTATGTGCACTCCAACTACAATACCAGGAATCTTTTTACGACCTAACCACATGATATCAATAGAAGAAGTACCATCATATAAAGTAGCACCAACCCCTAACGCTGAAGACGAAGAGGACGGATGGTAAGTAATTGCTTCTAAGACTCCCCCAACTTTTACTTCTTCTCGTTCTTTTACATCGATGATGGAGGTTAATCCCAACTTTGATGTCACTTCTTTTTCTTCAATAGCAACAATATCTTCCCTATTAGTACGAAGTAAGTTGAGTAAGAAGTCTTTGAGAAACATTTTTATTCTTTTTCTTGTAGCATTTCTGGTAATTCTTCAGGCAAATCTAAAAGTAATATTTCGCCAGGAGGAATTGGATTTTCACCACGATCAACTATTACTTTTTCAAATACGTTTTCAATTATTTTTTCGGTTTCTTCATCATGCATTGCTTTACCAGTAACAATTGCTCGTAAAACCCATCTAGGACCTTCTACACCTATGAAACGCATCTTTTCAGTACCTTTACGACCATCAGGAGTAGAAGCAGTTACAGTCGCAACTATTTCTCTACCGTAGCGTCCAGCTGTTTCAATAGGATTTGCAGACTGACTATTAAAATCTTCTGACAATAATTCTAATAGTTCTGCCCAAAGTCCACCAGATTTACTATCACTAAGTACCATCAAATTCAAAGCAGATTCTTCAAGTACTAAAGTTACGCTCGTATAGTAGCCTTCTTGAGGTGACGGATCAGGAATTACCTGCATATCAGGAATAGCGGGAATCCTTAAAGCTCCCATATTCAAATACTTATTTTTTTCGTGTGCTTGAGAAATATCATATGGGCCGTGTATAACATTGTTCTCGACTTGTTCGAATTGCTCAACTTCTTTTTCTACATCAGAATTATCTTTTATCTTAAAATCTTCTTTGATTTGCACGTCGAGATCTTCTATTTTGTTTTTCTTGAAGCGATCGAAGATTCCCATATTTTATCCTTACTCTTTTAGAAGGCACAGTCAGAGCAAACAGGTTGCCCATCTTCTTCATGTGACATCTGAGATACATGGTGAACTAGGTAGCAAACAGAGCATGTAAACTCATCGTCTTGTTTAGGCAAAACACGAACAGATAGTTCTTCACCAGAAAGGTCAGCACCTGGTAGCTCGTAGCTATCAGCAACTTCAGTTTCATCATCTTCTAATGAAGAAGTGCTAACGTTCTGACGACGTGATTGTAGTTCCTCAAAAGAATCTTCTTGCACATCATCGTCCGCTTTGCGAGGCGTATCGTAATCTTTAGCCATAGATACCCTTTCGAGTCAAAAATAATTTATTTGCGGTTGGATAATAACATTATTAAATTAAAAAATCTATCTTTTATTTGTATTTCATGTATTTTATATAGATATGATGTAGCATATAGTATAAGTTAATACTTACGTAATGGCTATTACACATAGGAGGAAGTGTGCTTGAACTAGAATTACTAGGGTTACACAGTGATGGAAACTATCTTGTTTTAACCGCTGAAGATGGTTCACGTTACACTTTGCTGATTAATGATGCTTTGCGTGCTGCTGTACGTAAAGATCGTCCACATTTAGAAGCAATTCATGCTGCTAATTCTTCACTTAGTGTCAAAGATATACAAGTTTTGATACGTGCTGGAGCATCTGTAGAAGAAATAGCTATGACGTATGACATTTCAATTGACCGCTTGCGTAAATATGAACGTCCTATTATTGCTGAAAGAACTTGGGCTGCTGAAAGAGCTCTTTCTTGCCGTGTAAACGGTGATCCTGATTCTCCACTACTTGGCGATATTGTTATTGATAGGCTTGCTGCTCGTGGTGTAGATCCTAATTTTATGGAGTGGACAGCAATCAAGAAAAATGACGAACCTTGGGAAATAGTTTTGACTTTTGTACAGGGAACGACTGAACGCCAAGCTCACTGGTCTATGAGTGAAACTGGAAATGGAATATATGCAATTGATGAAGAGGCACATTGGTTGACCGAAACAGCTATGCCTCCTACTATTCCAGATATAGTAGTTCCTATAACTAAGCCTGAAGATTTACAAGAGCCTCAGCAAGTTGAAAACATTGATGAGTTACTTGACCAATTATCAGCAGTGCGTGGAACAAGACAAAATGCTGACATTTATGGTGATGACAACTCTGTATCACTGCCACAAAGCGTAACATCTGATGTGGATAACGTTATCGCTATTTCGAGCATTACTGGTAATACTGATAAAGTTGACTCCACTTTGTTCGGAGATTTTTCTGCAGTTACTAACCAAGAAAGTACTAGTTCTGTATCCGATGACGAATTAGAAGAAACACAGCTATCTTTACCAGTAATTCAAGAAGAGGAAGCTCCTATACAAACTCCTAAGCCTGTGGCTAAGAAAACCAATAAGCGTCAATCTGTGCCAACTTGGGATGAAATTGTTTTCGGAGGAAAAATCAAATAGTCCCTTATAAAGGGAATAAAGTTATCTTTGAGTTATGTCTAGTACCTTAATTTGTTACTAGGCATAATTTTTTATTCCAGATAATACATATAGATATAAATAAAATTTTCATTACTTTTTTATTAAATAAGTATTAACAACGTTTTAAAAAGCCATTTTATATTCTATAGATAAAGTTTTAGTGAATATTTTGATACTATTTTTCAAATAAGTTAGCTTTTTATCATATAGATACAAGGAATTAAAACTTCGTCGTTAGTTATGGAGCCGTGTACTCCTTTTAAATTTATCATCGTTTCAGGTTGAGTATTTCTATCACATAATAAGTAGTTTTCCTTAGGGAAAAGTACAATATCTCCCAAGATTTCCCAAGCAGTATCTTCAAAAATTTTTTCCCCATTTATAAAAGAGTTTTCTTTCGAAAGTATGTACGTTGTTTCACCTAAAAACTCCTGCAAATCAGCAATAAAAGCTTTTTTATCAACACTCTTTTTTAGATGAATATGTAAAGAACGTCCTTCACCAGCAATATTTTCTATAAAGTCATATTTGCTAAATGTATCAATGTATATGCGGTCTTTTTCTTGGACATTTACTGTCCCATGGTCAGCTAAAACTACTAGCAGCGTATTAGAATCTAGCTTTGAGTATAGGTGTTTTATAAATGCATCAAAGCCCTCAATAGCTAGCTCTAAGTCATAGTTATTTGTACCTAATTTGTGGGATAAGTAATCAATTTCTTTCCAATGTAAATAAATTACTTTTTCACCTTTTTTATTCAATTTCACGGTCTCTTCAATGAAAAACTCTTCATCTTTTACAGGAAGAAAAATGCTACCTTTAAAACTTGCTCGAGTAAAACCAGAATTCTCAAATTTTTCTAGCCCTACATAATAAGATTGTACATTTTCTTCAGCGAGTTTTTCAAACCAAGTCTTAGATTTCTGAAAAACAGAAGGATCACCGTTGTACCCCTCAAAACTCAAAAGTTTTAAAAGCTTACTATTTTCAGGATTTATTATACTCCACCCAAGCATGTTTGTTTCAGAAGGCAATTTACCTGTCGTAAAAGCAGTAATGGCACTTACTGTAGTTGAAGGTAAACAAGTTTTAAGTATTTGTGCTTCTTGTTTTCTCAAAAAAGGCGCATACGACTGTTTAGATTTTAAAAGTTTAGCCCCTAGTCCATCAGCCAAAACAATTACAGTTTTATTAATATTTTTATCTTTTATGTTATCTAAAACAGGCAAAAACGTATTATCAGATTGTTTTATAATATTAGTTACTTTCAATACATTCTCAAAAATTTCAGTAATTAATATATTTTTATAATCTTTTTCTACATCTATATGCTCAAAAATAGTCATTTTTTCGTTTTCCCGTATTAGAATAGTTTCTAGATAAGATTTTACGTCCAGAATAGGTTTTTGTCTTTATGTCTACAGAAAAAATAAAAGAAAATATTATTGATATTAATGTTTGTGATGAGATGGAAACATCTTTTCTCGAATATGCTTATTCTGTCATATATTCTAGAGCTCTGCCTGATGCTAGAGACGGTTTGAAACCTGTCCAAAGAAGAATTCTATTCCAAATGAAACAAATGGGACTTCTACCTGATAGAGGTCATGTAAAATCTGCTGGTATTGTCGGTGACGTGATGGGTAAGTTGCACCCTCACGGTGACAGTGCTATTTACGATGCTTTGGTGAGAATGGCTCAACCATTTTCACTACGCCTACCACTAGTTGACGGACATGGTAACTTTGGTACTCTAGATGATGGTCCTGCTGCTTACCGTTACACAGAAGCTAGATTAGCTTCCTCAGCACTAGAACTTACAAACAACTTAGACGAAGAAGTAGTTGATTTCGTACCAAACTACGATAACCGCTATATGCAACCTGAAGTTTTGCCTGCCGCTTTTCCTAATCTGCTTGTAAATGGTGCTAGTGGTATCGCTGTTGGTATGGCAACTAATATTGCTCCACATAATCTAACTGAATCTATTAATGCTTGTATTTATTTATTAGATAATCCTGATGCAACTGTTGATGAATTAATGCGTTTTATTCCTGGACCTGATTTACCAGAGGGTGGAGTTATAGTAGGTCTTGACGGTGTAAAGCAAGCTTATGAGTCAGGACGAGGATCTTTCAAAATAAGAGCCAATGCTAAAATAGAACGTATAAGTGCTAGAAAACAAGCAATTGTTGTAGATCAATTGCCATATATGGTTGGTCCTGAACGCGTAATTGAAAAAATTAAAGACGCTGTTTCTTCAAGAAAATTACAAGGTATTTCAGCTGTAAATAACTTAACAGACAGGGAACATGGTTTACGCTTAGTAATTGAGCTAAAAAATGGTTTTAATCCTCAAGCTGTTTTAGCATCACTTTTCAAGTACACGCCTATGGAAGAAACTTTTTCCATAAATACTGTTTGCTTAGTAAATGGAGCTCCTAAAGTTCTAGGGCTTAAAGACTTATTGCAGGTATTTATTGAACATAGAGTTGATGTTGTACGCAAACGCACTATTTTCCGTTTGAATAAAAAACAAGAGCGTTTACATTTAGTTGATGGTTTGTTAATCGCTATTTTAGATATTGACAAAGTTATAAGTATAATTCGTGAAAGTGATGACGCTGCTAGTGCAAAAGCAACACTTATTGATACTTTCAATTTAACTGATATTCAAGCTGAATATATCTTAGAGCTAAAACTTCGCAGATTAACTAAGTTTTCACGTATAGAGCTTGAGAACGAAAAGAAAGATTTGCTGGAAGCTATAGCATACTTACAGAGCTTACTAGACAATAATTTGTTGCTAATTAAACTAGTACAGTCAGAACTAGAAGAAATATCTACTAAGCTAGGAAATCCTAGGCGTACAGTGTTAATAAGCGAATCGGGAGCTGAAAATAATGCTCAGCCTCTACTTAGTACTTCTTCTAAGAATACTATTCCTCTTATGATTGAGGACGAGCCTTGTAAAGTAGTTTTATCAGCCTCTGGACTAATTGCCCGTGTAAATGGTGAGGAAGAAATATACTGTGGCACTGACAGAGCTAGTAATGATGCTATAACACATACTATTTCTTCAACAACGCGTTCTGTTGTCGGTTTAGTAACTGATGACGGTATTTTACATAAAGTTGAGATTGTAGATTTAGTTGCTCTTCCTAGAGTTGAAGGTCCTATATCTTTCAATGGGGCAACTGAAGCTTCTAAGCTACTTGAAACTGATAGAAAAGTTATTGGCTTGGTAAATCTTAGCGATGATTCCAGTCCTTTATGTATAGTTACCAAGAGTGGCGTTATAAAACGTATGCGCCCTGAGTTTTTAGAAAATAAAGAAGAATTTGAAATTATTATTTTAGAAAAATATGATGAAGTGGTAAGCGTTGACTATGGTGATGACAGCTCACAAATAGCAATAATATCAAGTGACGCACAGCTGTTGCGTTTAGAGTTATCAAAGATTAGACCTCAGGGACGAGTATCACGTGGTGTTGCTGGTATGAGTTTACGTGATGGAGCCTATGTTATAGCTACTGGTATTATTCCTGAAGATGAAATTGATAATGCTAATGTAATTACAGTAGCTGCTTGTGACAATGCTTTACCTGGAACTGATCAGATGGGTGTTAAAACTTCACCTTTCAACGCTTTTCCTATAAAAAATCGTGCTGGACAAGGTGTTCGTGTTCATAAATTCTTAAAAGGTGAAGATTTCTTGAAACTTGCTTGGGTTGGTGTAGGTACTGGTCGTGCTTTATCTAAAGAATTTTTACCTATACGCCTACCTGATATTGATACTCGTCGTGATGCATCAGGAGTTAAAGTAGATAAAAATATCGAAATAATAGGCAAGTAATAAAGAGTTCTTATAGACTTACAACTTTAGTATGTACTTTGTCGAACATAGATGGTTTTAGCAATATAGTATGACTATACGATTTTAACTGTAGTGGTTGTTTTATATTGCTACTTAGATTTGTATCGACTTTACGTATTCTGTAGATGAATTAGATACTTCAAATCCCATTTCCATTAATATATTGTACAGTTCTGGTTGCTTGTCAGGTTCTAAGCCTATAGCTACGTAATCTAAGCCATCATCAATACAAGTATTTATGTAAGATTGTATCAAAGCTTTTACCAAAATACTCTGTTCTTTTTTAGGTATAACTGTAATCAAATCAATATAAGCTTCTTTATGATTTAACACTTTCCAGTCTTGCTCATATTTAGAAGAAACTATATATCCTATGATTTTACTTCTGTCCGTCGACTTATCTAAAAGTATTTTACACCATTTTTTATTAGCGTTACGCATATAATATTGCCATTGCTGGATATCTAAAGTTGGTAAATTTAGGTATTGTTCGCCAATATTATTATTAGTTTTTCTCACTAATTCTTCTAAATTTTCTTGCCAGTCTACTATCTTTTTATATGTTGGCAACAGTATGTGTTTATAAGGCTTATCTATTTTTTTACGTAACTCGTAGAATCTATTTTTAGGAAGAAATCCTAATTCATCTAATTTTAGTTTCAATTCCTTTTTCGTATCATTTATTTCTACTACAACATAGCCCTCTTTTTTAGGATTGTGGTTCAAAAACTTAACTTTATTATTTTTATCAAAGTCATCTTTTAACATTTCTACGGTTATTTGTTCGTACGTAGACAGCAAATACGTACCAATTCCTATTCCACGGTACTGTGGGTCTACTCCACCTAAACAGTGAACAGTTTTTTTATCTAAAGTAGTCTTTATTACTGCATAAGCAATTAGTTCATTATCAGGAGTAAAGCCACCAATACAGTATTTTTGCTCGGACTCAAATATTTCCTGAATTTCATATTCTTCAGTGTTGTAAGTTACACAATCGCATACTTCAATTTTATGTATAAGTGAATGAAGACTTTTAGCACTAGTATTATCTAGCGTTTTCCACGTAATATTCAAATTTTCCACGGGCAAAGACATAAAATCAGTATTCACCACCTATTTCTTACTTGTATATTTTCAGAATATAGACATTTTGTCAAAATATAGATTACTATAACTATTGGCTCGGTAAATAGCCTACATTCTACATTTTACGCTAGTTTTATTAAGTTTTTTATTAGTTTTTGTATAAAAGTTATATTACATAACATATAAACATTCTATATATCTACATATTTTTACTTTTGAAAAACACTAATAAATTTGCGTATAATTTTACGATATAACTTATTATATTTACTCCTATTTTTGATATTTTTCGGAAATACTTCTAATATTTCTTGTAATAGTGGCAAGTCGTAAGAGGATAGTTTATCTTCATTTTGAATCAGCCATGTTTCTAACTTGTACAGTGCTCGCTTAGAGCTATCAGCTTCTAGTGCCTTTGAAAAATTGTCTTTGTAAAAAACTATAAAGGTTTTATAATACTTATCCATTAAAGTTTTATTTTGTAGTATTTTAAATCCTCTGTCGATAATGTTTATTCTATTATCAGCACTATCTTTTAAAATATTTTTTTCAGAATTACTTACTTTATGTAATCCGCAGCTGTAAATGTGTCTACTAGAGTCGATGAAATAAACTTTTTCAGAAAGTAGCATATAAAAATAAGTAAAAAACTTATCTTCAATATCTTCTATGAAAAAGAATGAATCGTTTCTAACAATCATATCTTTCTTATAAATTTTAGCAAATGGACAGTAATTAAAGTTCTTAATGATGGAAGAATCAATATTGTACTTTCCACTTTTTCGGCAAATAGATAAATCTTGTGTATTTATTGTTTGTTCATCACATACAACTGTATTGTAATTGTTTTCAGGAGTAGTTTGTCCCACTACTATATCAACGTCATTTTCTAAAATTGATGTATATAAACTTTCTATTGCGTCTTTTTCATAGTAATCATGAGGGTCTATAAAGGTAATATAATTACTATTTGCTTCAAATATTCCATCATTTCTAGCTAATAATGGAATAGTATTGTTAGAGTGTAACATTCTGATTCTTGGATCTAAGCTCAAATACTTGTCGATTATTCTCAAAGAACCATCAGTTGAACCACAGTCTATAATAACTAGCTCAAATTCTTTAAAAGTCTGAGATAAAACTGAATTTATAGCCTTTTCTAAGTAATCATTTGCATCACGAACAGGCATAATAATGGAAATTATAGCTTTTTCTTTAGCATATTTTCTTTGTATAAAAAGTTTTGGATTGCTCACAATTTCTTTTACGATACGAGCAGTATTTGGATCATAGAATTCATAAATTGGCTCCCCATTTTCTAAATGTTTTTTATACTCAATATTAATAGCATTTATAAATTCCTCAGCTAAAGCAGGTGTAAGCCTATTTATATTCCAAAAGTAACCTTGGAATTTTACTTTATGGTACACATGCATTAAGTCTTCATATTTGTTCTTTTCACGCAAAAAACGTTCAATTTCTGCATATTCTTCTTGTATTGAGAAAGTTTTAGCTACGCTGTTTACTGAAGATGCTTCATTGTCTTTACGGTAGTGTAAATATGCATTCGTGGTATAAAAAACTCTACTAGCACAAGCCCATACTTTGAAGTTAAAACCAGTGTCTTGATACGAAGCTCCAGGAGTCGGTAAAAATTCTATACCATTTTCTTGCAAAAACTTACGGTTATATAGCCCTGCCCATATTGCTGGATTTTGATAAAAAATATGATTATTATGTAACGGATTTATAACAGTTTTTGTTTCATTTTCAAGTACTAGTTGTATTTTTTGATCGCTTAAATATTTTTTCTCTGCACTAGTGTAATAAGTAAAATAGTTTCCTTTGACAACCTCTACATCATGTTCTTTTGCCAAAGCATACATATCTTCAAACATTGTTGGTTCTACCCAGTCATCAGATTCGACTACACCGATGTATTCACCTGTAGCTTTTTTCAAACCAATATTCATAGAGTCGCCATAGCCAGAATTAGCTTTATCTATAATAAATATTCGTGAATCTTTCTTGGCATACTCATCTAAAATTTGTTTAGAACTATCTGTCGATCCATCATTTATACATATAATTTCAATATCTTTTAAAGTCTGATTCAGCAAGCTATCCAAGCACTCTGACAAATACTTTTCAACATTAAAAATAGGCACAAGAATTGAAACCTTAGCCATATAACACTCCATTTTTACTTAGACTCTCACTACCAAGTTTACACTAAGCAAATTAGATAGTTAATATGAGGTTTCATACTTTAAAGCTACTTATTTTATTTCACTTTGATTGCAATATCCACAACTATGCATCAATTTTATTACGATCAAACTTATGTGAATTATCTACAATAAAATCTTTACGTGGAGCAACGGTAGTTCCCATAAGCAGCTCAAACACTTCTTCAGCTTTACGAACTTGCTCTTCATCAGCAATGGTAATCCTACGAAGTGTTCTAAGAGCTGGATCCATAGTTGTCTCAGCAAGCTGATCGGCATCCATTTCACCTAAACCTTTGTATCGCTGAATAGGTTCTTTGTACTTACGTCCACTCTTTTTCAGCTTTGCCAATACAGCATGTAGTTCTTCTTCAGAATAAGTGTAAACGATTTCTTTTTTCTTACGACCAGAAGCCATTATTTCTACTCTATGTAAAGGAGGAACAGCAGCATAGACTCTTCCCTGCTCAATCATTGGACGCATATAGCGGAAAAATAAAGTCAAAAGTAGCGTTCGAATATGAGCTCCATCAACATCAGCATCTGTCATCAAAATGACTTTTCCATATCTAGCGTTTTCAATCTCAAATGAACGCCCTGAACCAGCTCCGATTACTTGTATAATAGAAGCACATTCTGCGTTTGAAAGCATATCACTAATCGAGGCTTTCTGAACATTCAATATTTTTCCTCGTATAGGCAGTAATGCTTGGAATTTGGAAGATCTTGCTGACTTCGCAGTACCTAGTGCTGAGTCTCCTTCGACAATAAACAGTTCAGATGTACTAACATCCTTTGAAGAGCAATCAGCCAGTTTTGCTGGTAAAGTAGAAGTTTCAAGAGCTGTTTTACGCCTAGTTATTTCTTTATTTATTCTAGCGCTGACTCTAGCTTTCATCTCTCCAACAACTTTTTCAGCCAAAACAGAAATTTGTTGTTTATCATCACGAGATTTAGATGCAAATTTTTCTTTTAAAAAGCTAGTTACAACACTATTTACAACAGATCTAGCCTGAGGAGTACCTAATATTTCTTTAGTTTGTCCTTCAAACTGTGGCTCAGGTATACGAACTGTAACAACAGCTACCATTCCTGCTAGCACATCGTCTTTTTCAATTTTAGGATCTTTAGGACTTACTTTGAATTTACGAGCATTCTTTTCAATATATGTTCTAAAGTGCTTTGTTAAAGCTAGTTCAAATCCTGTTAAATGTGAGCCACCTTTAGGCGTTGCAATAATGTTTACAAAAGACTTTATATCTGTGTCATAACCTTTAGTCCATCTTAAAGCACATTCTACTTCACAGTTTCTTTCAACTTCTACTGGTTGTAAATGTCCTTTTTTATCTAGTTGCTGAACAGTTTCAGTATATGTGCCGTTACCTTCAATTTTCCAGATATCTGTGATTGGACCGTCGTGACTCAAAAAGTCTACAAAGTCTACAACACCACCATCGTATTTAAACGATTCGCTTTGTTGTTCTTCTTTTCTATCATCAACTACAGATATACATAAACCAGGAATAAGGAAAGTTGTTTGTCTGGCCCTAGCCAGCAAATCTTCGTAAGAGAAATCTATATTTTCAGGAAAAATTTGAGTATCTGCCCAAAAACGTATTCTAGTACCAGTTTTTTTACGTGGGGTTTTACCTACAACATTAAGTTCACTTTCATCGATGAAAGGTGTAAATGGATTATTTGCCAAAATTCCTTTTGAATCGTCAAATATTCCAGACTCTCCCCTACAAAAAGCCATAGCATAAGTTTTTCCGCCCCTGTCTACTTCAACGTTTAAACGTGTAGACAAAGCATTTACTACAGACGCACCAACGCCATGCAAACCACCGGAAGAAGCGTAAGTACCTCCACCAAACTTACCACCTGCGTGCAATTTAGTGAATACTACTTCAACACCTGTTAGTCCAACTTGTGGAACTATATCAATAGGTATTCCACGCCCGTCGTCTTCAACAGTTACTGAACGATCTTTATGCAGAGTAACTAGTATATTCTTACAATATCCTTCTAAGGCTTCATCAACTGCATTATCAATAATTTCCCATAAGCAATGCATAAGTCCACGCTGATCTGTGGAACCAATATACATTCCTGGTCTTTTGCGTACAGCTTCTAAACCTTCAAGAATCTGTAAGTGTCTAGCTGAGTAGTCTGAAGGCTTATCGGTCATTTTTATTCCTATTCTAAGTAATCACGCAAAACTTGAGATCTTGATGGGTGACGTAGTTTAGACATAGTCTTTGACTCAATCTGACGGATACGTTCACGTGTAACACCGTAGACTTTACCAATTTCGTCCAAAGTCTTAGGTTGTCCATCGTTTAGACCAAAACGCATCATAACTACGCCTGCTTCACGTTCTGATAAGGTATCCAAAACACGGTGTAACTGTTCTTGCAATAATTTGAAAGAAACTGCATCAGCTGGAACTACAGCCTCTGAATCCTCAATCAAGTCACCAAATTCACTATCTCCATCTTCACCCAGTGGAGTGTGTAGAGAAATTGGTTCACGCCCATACTTTTGTACTTCAACTACCTTTTCAGGTGTCATATCTAGTTCTTCAGCTAGTTCCTCAGGTGTAGGTTCACGACCTAAATCCTGTAGCATTTGTCTTTGAACTCGAGCAAGTTTGTTGATAACTTCAACCATATGTACTGGTATACGAATCGTACGAGCCTGATCAGCCATCGCACGTGTAATTGCTTGACGTATCCACCAAGTAGCATACGTTGAGAACTTATACCCTTTTACGTAGTCGAATTTTTCAACAGCACGAATTAGACCTAGGTTTCCCTCTTGAATTAGGTCTAGGAAAAGCATTCCTCGTCCTGTATAACGTTTAGCTAGAGAAACAACTAGACGCAAGTTAGCTTCTAGTAAATGGTTTTTAGCTCTTTGTCCATCCTGAACAATCATGGTGAGTTCACGGCGTAGCTTTGAAGGCATTTCGCTGCTTTCGCGACGTAATTTTTCTTCAGCATACAAGCCAGCTTCAACTCTTTTAGCTAATTCAACTTCTTGATCAGCGTTTAGAAGAGCAACTTTACCTATTTGTTTTAAATAGTCCTTAACTGGATCAGCAGTTGCACCCGCTACTGTAACTTGTTGTACAGGCTCATCACTATTATCTCGTTCTGATAGAATGAAACCGTTTGTAAATTTCTCTTCTTTTTCTTCTTTTTCTTCGCGTTCGTTTTCTTCAAAGTCTTCTTCAGTGTCTTCTATTTCTGTTTCATCATCTAAATCGTAATCTTCGTCATCTAGATCTAAGATTTCTTCATCGTTTAAATCAATCTCATCTTCGTTAGGTAGTTGCTCATCGACATCGTCTTTGAAAACATCTTCTTCGATTTCTTCCAATGTAGATTGGTCAGCTTCTTTTACCTCTTCTTTAGATGTATTCTTAGCAGTCTTTTTCTTAGATACAGTCTTAGCTTTTGTGGTTTTAGGGGTTTTAGATGTTTTCTCTTCATCATTTAAAACTAGATTGCTATCTAGTTCATTTTCACTAGAATTCACTATTTTTTTAGTAGTTTTTTTTGTTCGAGAAGTCGTTTTATTTGTCACTGTTTAACCAATTTTTTCTTTGTTAGCTTACAAATACTTTCTAAAACCACTAGTTGCAGATCAATATATGTAGTACTACTATCAAATGCTATTTCATCACTATATCTGCTTTAATCAGTGGAAATGCGTTAAAATAAACACCACGTCATTATACAGTCGAATACAAAATATTGCAACAATAAAGTAAAAGTAGCGTTTAGATTTTACTCTTGAGAAATGTCCATTCCTTCAATATAACTACTATGCTGAGTAACAGTTACTACAGGACAAATTGACTCTAACAATATTTTTTGAGCGTTTACACCAACCATCTGACCTTTTATGCCTTGTCGACCTGCCAAACCAATAAAAATCAAACTTGCATCTTCTTCTCTTGCAACTTCAAGAACGCTATCAGCAATCTCAACGTTAGCTTTTGCTCGAATAACTTTGTATGCCACAGACATAGTTTTTAACAAATCCCAAAGAGTATCCTGAGCAGTGTCTAAAGTACGAGAGTCATCTTCAGAAGTTTTAGCAGCTAGTACTACTACTAATTCAGTTTCCATGGTCTTAGCAGCATTGTAAGCAGCATGCAAAGCAACATTAGACTCAGGTGTTCCGTGGTAACTAATTACGATTGGCATATCTACCCCTTTTAGGTCACAGTATATATAAATGTTAGCATGTAGTTTAAATAGATAGTATCTTTAATGTATGAAACAAATAGAAAGTTATATTACAGATAGATTAAACGCAACTAAAGAGCTTTTATTAGAGTCTTTGTTGGAAGTACAAAATTCATATCCTAATTCTGAGTTATTGGAAGAGTTTTTGTATCCAGCTAAGAATAACTTATTAAAAGGTAAATTTATAAGACCTAAAATGTGTTTACTGGGCAGTATGAGTAATATAACTAATGGTAGTTTTTCTAACAGTTACGTAAGTGATTTTTCATTAACTCATTTATGTACTGCTATAGAACTATACCATTTGTCAGCGCTGATACACGATGACATCATCGATAATACTGATACTAGACGTTCCAATCCTGCAACTCATATTTATTTTTCCAATTTTCACAAAAAGAATTTTATAAACACTTCTGCTGAAAAATATGGAATAAATGCGGCAATTTTATTGGGAGATTTATTACTGTCAAAATCTTTCGAACACATACAAAAAATAAATATATCGAACCTAGATACTTATAGAAACGTTATACAATATTTTACAGAAATTACTAAAGAAGTAGCCATAGGACAGTACTACGATTTATATGCTAGCAACCAACAAGCTGATAAAAATTACCTACTAAATAAAGATATAATAAAAAATATATTAATTTCTAAAACAGCTCATTATACTGTTACCAAGCCTTTTATACTTGGTAATAAAATCTCAGGCAACTCTAATACCAATATAGAAAAAATTACTCAAGCACTAGTTTCATGGGGAATAGCTTTCCAGATGAAAGATGATGAGCTTGGAATATTTGGAAATCGAACTAAAACAGGAAAACCAGCCGGAATTGATTTAATTGAAGAAAAGAAAACTTTACTTTTAGCATTTACTCTAGAAAATTTGAGCATTGCAGATAGAAAAGAAGTTATAAAAGTATTACCTACATTGAAAGAAAAAAATCCTATAGAACAAGCCGAATTAATTGAAAACATCAAAAAACAGATAGTCAATTCTGGAGCATATTATATTCATGAAACTAAAATGAAAGATTATTACAACAAAGGATATTCTATTCTAAAAGATTTAAACATTAACGAAGAAGTAAAAAAGTACTTATTAGACTTTGGGCAATCTTTAATAGAACGTGAAGGATAGTATAAATATTAAAACAAAATGCTACCGTGCCTTTTACTCACAGTAGCATTTCATAAAAGTTAGCGTGCTACAAAACTGTAACAGTGATTGTTGAACCAGGAAGTGCTTGTTCTCCCCCACCTGGAGTTGTTGAGCGAACTATTCCAAAAGCTCCACCAAGGACTTTTACAATATTAACTTTGAAACCAGCTTGTTGAAGTATAGATGTGGCTTCGTTGACTGATTTTCCAAATACATTAGGAACCGCAACAGTTCTTGGTCCCTTGGAAACAACAATCTTTACAGGATCATTTCTAAATATCGTAGTTCCATCTGCGTTTGGACTTTGGCTTATAACCAAACCTTTTGCTACGTTATCTGAGAAATCTTCAGAAACTTCAGGTTTGAGTCCTGCATCAGAAATAATCTTTTGAGCCTCTGCCGACTGTTTTCCTACAACATTTGGTACTTGAATAGGTTCACGACCCTTTGAAATCTGTATTGTCACAAATTTAGTATGAGGAATCACTGTATCAGCAGTAGGATCAGTACCAGCTACCTTACCTTTTTCTACATCTTCAGACCAAACTTCTACGCTTTCTTTATTGAGCTGTAAGTTAGCTGCAAGCAAAACTTTAGTAGCCTCTTTTTCGCTCAAACCAGACACATTAGGAATATTTATCTGTTGGACACCTTTAGAAATAAGTAGCATTAGTTTAGAACTCTTATAAACCTTATCTTTAGGGTTAGTTCCAACTACTTTATCTTTCTCAATAGTGTCACTGAAAACGTACTTCTTATCAAATTTAATGTTGCTGTTACTCAACATTTTAACAGCTTCATCGATAGTTTTACCTTCAACCTTAGGAATATTTATATATGCTCCCGGTCCTAGCGTAAACCACCAAGTAGCAAACCCTGCAACTACAACAACAGAAAATACTGCTATATACAAAGGTTTTATTTTTGACAATAGCTTAGACTTTTTCTTTTCTTTCACCATGGTGCCCTCATTTGCAGAGCTTACAAGCTCTGTAGTAACAGGCACTTGAGTGTCTACTCCGTCAGTAGGAGTTAGATCATAAGAAATTTTATTCTGTTCTTTACTTTCTACTTTAGACGATGAAACAGCACCCACTGGACCATAGGAAGAATCTTCCATAGATAAAGCAACAGTTCCATGATGATAAGTTAAAGCAGATGTAGCACCTGAGTCATGTTCTACAATTTGTTCATCCGCCTGGTCTTCATCTTCAGTAATTGAAGGCTCAACATCAGCTCTTTTAAGAAGTAAATCAGAAGGTATTGTATCAAGCAGTTCTTGCACCATCTGAGCAGCAACCATCGCATCAGCAGGACGTTGCTGTGAATCTCTATTTGTAAATTTAGCAATAAGATTAGCAACAGATTCTGGCACCCATTCGAGTTCATCACAAATATTTGGAATACCTTCATGCACATGCTTATAAGCTATTTGAATAGGTGTAGACCCAGCCAACGGTGGATGCCCGGCTATAAGTTCATACAACATTACACCAGTAGCATATATATCGGTACGCAAGTCAGCACTACCAGTTGTAATAATTTCAGGCGCCATATAAGAAACAGTACCAAGCACACTGTTTGTAGTAGCAGCCGTTGTCTCAGAAACAGCACGAGCTAAACCGAAATCAGCCACTTTAACTTGACCGTAAGGAGTAATCAAAACATTCTCTGGTTTAACATCTCGGTGTATAAGTCCTGTTTGATGTGCAGCATATAGAGCCTGAAGAATTTCTAAAATAATCGTCAAACTACGCTTTATGTTGAAAGAGCCTTCGCGCTTTAGCTGAGTCCTCAAATTAGGTCCTTCAACTAGTTCCATAACTAAGTATCCAGATCCATCAATAATTCCCTGATCATGTATTGCTACAACACCAGGGTGAGTTAGTTGAGCTGCAACGCGAGCTTCACGCCTAAAACGTGCTACGAAATCAGCAGAATCAGCTAGATGTGGGTGCATTATTTTTACAGCAACCAAACGATCAAGTCTTCTATCTTCTGCTCGATATACCGTTGCCATACCACCGCGTGCAATACGTGACTTTATCTTAAAACGGTCCTCAATTACCGCACCAATAAAATTGTCAACGGTACCTAGTGTTGATGGTGTTTTACCAACATTTACACGTGTCTCATCGCCGAACTCTGGCATGCTTTCTCTCTTTTGTTACTAGTCGTGCTTGTCACTACTATTTCAAAGTATTTTAAGAAAAAAGCTAGATAATTTAAAATTATGCTAGTCACTCAAGTAAACATTATACAAAAGTTTTTGTAATATTTAGTTAACACATGAGTTTTCTTACTATATTTATACTACATCTTTTTATTGCAAGTTTCGTATATATTAGTTTAGATGTTGTAGATTAATTTTTGTTTTTCAACAATTTAGTATTTTTATATAAATTGTAATACGCGTAATGTCATAAAACGTAGCATGTATAATATCTATACTTTAGTGTATAGCTAGCATATTTATCAGAACTTAAACGTAATTTCAGTGTATAAAACTATATTTCATTTTCTAAAGTTATTTTTACTGTGTATGATTACTGAAATATACTACTACAATACTATGCGATATAAAGGAGCAGAAAGCTTTCAATTCCAATAATAAATCCAACTTTCAAGGCTAGAGAATACTACATTTTGTCGGATTTAAAAGAGTATATTTTCCTACAGTTTGTTGGACAACTCATTTTATGCCTTTCAAAAACTAACTTCATAGCAGAAATATATAATTTTTCAAAACAGCCAGCAAAGTTTAGATATAAAACTCTTATATTCAGCTTTTCAATTACGAACTCATAATAATCAATTAAATAAACATTTAGTATATCTTTCCATAAAAACCTAATCGCTAAATATACTTATCCATGTTAAATCGTATCTTGCAACTATAAACGCACCATAAAATTTAGGCGCAGGAAACTTTCCTACGCCTAAACTATACAAGAGTAACTATTTATTTCTTATTCTTGACCAATTTCTTTTAGTAAGTCTTGGAACCAGTCTTCTTGGACATTAAATTTCTTACCACCAGCTATACGATCAAAAGCAATTACACTTAGTAAACAGCCGTTTTCTTCATCATGCCCAACTACCCCTGAGACCCTCTTTAATGCTGATTCAACAGCTAGAGTTGTCATAGACTGTATCAAACGTAAATCTTCAGAGCTGGCTGCTGCTGAACGTGAGAAATATCCTGATTTTTGTACCATGACTTTTTCAGCACCAATGAGCTTAGCGAATTGTTTAGCAAACCATTGTCCAGGATTAATCTTATCCAACATCACATGACCAAATGGATCACGTTGTACCTCTTCGCCAGAATTTTCCAGCTCTTTTACAATATCAGCAACGCCTGCACCCTCAGACAAGAAAATATTAACATTGCCCTGCTCATCCATAATTGCTTTCAAACGAGCAGCTTCTTTTTCAATATCAATATGTAGTTCTGGCACAAAAACAGCATGAACATCGTAGCGTTCTTTACATAATCCAATGCTTGGTAACCACTTTTTGGTCTTTAGATCATCATGATATTTCTTAGTTGCTGCTGCAGTAAGCCACCCACAGTTACGTCCCATAATTTCGTGTATAATCAACATTCTAGGATTTGAACGATGTTCTGAAATAATATTATGAGCATATTTTGCTGCTTCATGAGAAGCTGTTATAGCTCCAAGAGACTGACGGATAGGAATAATGTCATTATCAATTGTTTTAGGCAGACCTACAACAGTTAAATCGTAGTCGTTTTCTGCTAAATATGCAGCTAAATCTGCTGCGGTTGTATTTGTATCATCTCCACCAATTGTATGTAGTACATCTACTCCATCAGCTACAAGTTGTTTAGCAGCTTTTTCTAGAGGATTCTCCCCTTCTTCAATAAGCCCACGTTGAACAAGATTCTTTACGTTAGTGAGTTTTACTCTAGAGTTACCAATCGGACTTCCCCCATATTCATGTAGAATATCGCAGTTTTGTCTCGTTCGTTCATCAATTACAATTTTAGTACCTGTTAGTAATCCATGATAGCCATGTTCGTACCCAATCATTTCGATTTGTGGATCTAATTCGTTATAACGTTTTATTAGGAAAGCAACTGCTGATGATAAACATGGTGCAAATCCCCCAGCAGTTAGAAAAGCAACTTTGCGAACTGGCTTTTGTGTCATTTTATCTCCTTTGAGGAAGTTATTTTGTTATTAAAGAATTACTTATTTTCCAGATTTTGGAGGAAGTGGACCTTTGAATAAGCCTTTTTCAGCTAATTCATTTTTTACATCTGAGGCGTATCTATCCACGTATTCTTGTCCTGAGAGTTTTTGTAGCTCTTGCATTACCGTATTTGTTATAGAACGTAGAACTTCTTTGTTATTTTCTTCTCCAGCGTATTGTGAGAAATCTAATGGTTCTCCAAATACTACTCCAATAGGTACACCGCGTTTAGGCACAGTTTTACCTATAGGTTGTGCTACATCAGTATTTATCATAGCTACTGGTATTACTTTAGCTCCAGATAACAAGGCTAAGCGAGCAACTCCCACTTTTCCTTTATATAACTTTCCATCTGGGCTACGTGTTCCTTCAGGATATATACCGAAAAGTTCGCCACTTTCAATACGTTTTAATCCTGCTTGTAAAGCAGAATGTGCTTTTCCGCCGCTTCTATCAACAGGTATCGTCCCGACAGAACGCATGAATTTAGCAACAATTTTACCTTTTATACCTTTGCCTTTAAAGTAATCAGCTTTGCCAATAAATACTATCTCGCGTTTTAGAGCTAAAGGTAGGAAAAACGAATCAATTACAGCTAAGTGGTTTGATGCTAAAATTGCTGATCCTGTCTCTGGAACATTTTCCAGTCCTTCAACGTATGGTTTATACAGTATTTTAGCTATTGGACCAACACAAGTTTTTATAACCTTATATAACAACATTATTTTATTTCCTATACCTTATACTCGAGCCAAATCTGCTGAACCTATCATACCAGCATCATTTTGCATTTGCGCTAAAACTATATCAGCCGTGTCAGTGTATGCACCTGAAGACAGGTTTTCGTAATAACTAGATTTTACGTGTTTTAGTATCAAATCTTTAGCAGCACATACACCTCCACCTATGACGATTATCTCAGGATCATTTATAGTGGCAAGATTTGCTGCACCGTATCCAATCCAATATCCTATTTCAGCTAGCAAATCTTTAGCTGTTTCATCGCCCTCTTGCGCAGCAAGGGTAATTGCTGGACCGATAATTTTATTTTCAGGACAGTGCTTCAAAATATTTTGCATTTTGCTCGGGTTAGCTTTTAGTAGGTTAGTTGCGTTCCTAACCAAGGCACTACCACTGGCATAGGCTTCTAAACAACCACTTAGTCCACAGCTACACCAGGCTCCATTAGGAACAATTTTCATGTGCCCAACCTCGCCACCTTTGCCGTAATTACCTCTGACTAACTTATTGTCGATGATATTAGCTCCACCAATTCCTGTGCCTGAAGTAATCATAAGCATCGAAGATGCGCCTTTGCCTGCTCCGAATTTATATTCTGCCCATCCAGCAGCATTAGCATCATTTTCTATTACTATTTTATAAGGGAGCCTTTCTTCTAATACTTTTTTTAGATTGTAGGACTTATGTTCAATATTTGTCCCAAATAGTATTTTGTCTCTATCTTTGGAGATGAAACCCGTGGTAGCTACACCTATACCAACTATTTGCTTATCTTTAGCAAGTTTTTCACTCAAAAATACGATATCGTCATTAATTTTTTCCAGATTAGCACTACTAGTTTCTTCAATATAACTTTCTAAAATCTCACCATCTTGATTTACTAATCCTGCAGCTATTTTTGTACCACCAATATCAATTCCGATAGAAAACATTATTCTCCTTTTAGAAGATCAGCTACTACTTGCCTCAAAACATTTGGTTTTACAGGTAAAGTCACTATTTTTGTAGCACCAGCCCATTTTGATAGCCAAGCATCTTGAGCTCTTTCTACTAACATTATTGTAGGTGGCAATGAGCCAAGCTCATTTTGTATTCTTTTAGCCAGAGCCATTGCTCCTTCTTTATAAGTTTGTCCATACATAATTATTGCGTCATAGTTATTATTTTTAACTTCTTCAACAGCAATATCTGCGGTTGCACATTCTTTTAGTTCTAAAATACAACCGTTCAAAATGCCTTCTAGTGATGAAACGATATGTTCCCTATTATATAAATCATCAGAAAAAACTAGTACATGGTGAGTTTTCATTTTTCTTCCTGAGTGAATAATCCGCTAATTTCAGTGTTAATTATAGATTAGTTTTAAAGTTTTATAGGCATTTTATAAGTTCTTATTCATATATTTATTTATACGTGTTTTAAAGATAACTTTTTCGTTACTTTTAGAGTAGGTACATAAATTAACAAGATGGCTTATTTTATAGTTTCTTATTATAATTTAAGTGTTATTTATATATCTACGATGTATATGGAGTCTTTTTGAAAATTTATGTTAATTTAAAGCAACTTTCAAATAGAAAACCTAGAATAAAACAAGAAACTTATTTCATTAATGACAATATTTCATCGGTAAAAGATTTAATACAAAACTTGGTCACAATACAGGTTGAGAAATTTAATAATCAAATCGACTCACAAACTTATAGACCTGAACTTTTTGATTACATTACAGCAAGTGAAATTAAAGACAAAAGCTCAACAGGTAAAGTTAGTTTTGGTGCTTTGTATAACACTAATAAACAAGATTTAGGATACGCACTAGATAATGCAATTGAAAGTTTTAAAGACGGTATTTACTGCTTATTTATCAATAATACCCAGTTCACAGAGCTAGATGAAAATATAGTTTTACGTGAAGAAGACGTGGTAACTATTATCCGATTGACAATGCTAGCAGGGAGAATGTGGTAGAAATGTTTAGGTACTACGCTTTCAAATCTGATGTGAGGGATTCTTTTATCGAAAGAGTAAAGTCTGCTAAAAAATCTCTCAATAAGCCAAGTGAGAATTTTGTAAATGCTTTATTTGAAGGTACTGATTCTTCAGATTACGGTGATTGGGGCAATAAGTGGGTTTCGGACACTTCTGATGCGTTGTATAGAAAAGATTATGTTAATTTAGATGATATTTTCCCTTCTTCAATATATCCTGCTTTAGATTTGTTGATGGGAAAAGAACTTAGAGTTAAATTTTTACAAGTTTGCCAAAGGCTTCCACAATATCCATATACTGTAAGTTATTATCGAAGAACAGTTCGTTCGCAAAATTATGCTCACCTATTCAATAAAATATGCGGTTTACTCGGCGATTTTATCGCATTTAATCTGCTGAACATCGACATAATGGGCTTATTGAAAGAACAATACGATAAAGATACCTACTACTCTACCTTTTTCTTTAACGAGTACTGCGCTATTGAAATTGATAATAACAACGTTGAAGTAATTGATTTCATTAGAGATTTACTTTTAAGCCAGAAGAACACAAGTGTGCTTACCTCTAGTGTAATTGGTGGTATTGTTGCTTCAAGTAATAAAGAACTAAATGATTTACTTGCAGGTCTCCTACTAGCATCTAAGCTACAAGAAGGTTTAAGACAAGCAATTTGTGAGTCCATGGATAGTGGACTACATGAAAATTTTGTGAAACTTTTCAATATTATTCACGATAACAATATGGTTCGTTTTGCATCAATTAGAAGATCTATAGGTACTTTTACTGGTATTGGTGAATACGAAGACGACCGAGTAACTAAAAAAGAAGTAGCTTTAATCTACGATTTACTAAACGGTAATATCGATTCTAAAACTTTAATAACTAGTGATGATAATGTTGAAGCTTTGATTGGGCTATGGTTTGAAGGTAGCAAAGATATAAGTTGCAAAATACAAGGCATTAACCAAATCATTGAGTGTGGTAAACATCACTCACATTTGCTAGTTTCTTATGTTTTGAGTGATTTGCAAGATGATATTAGGGCAAGAAAAATAGCTAAGAACATTATTAGAAATTACTGTGAAACTAATGATAAAGCTCTCTTGGAGGAAGCTTTACAAATAGTTGCTTGTTTCTTACCTCATATATCTATCACTTATGGTTACTACGATAGAGATTTTAAAGATGTATCTTTCAATGACTATTATGAAAGCTGTGAAGAAGCAAAGCTTTTCTTTAATATCCTAAAAGTAGCTTTTAACTCTTTTACAAAGAAAACTAAAACTTACTCTCCTTGTATTTTCCCATGGTATAAAGTTACTATCTCTAAAGATGATTTGTCGAAAGAGTTAGGTTATATTGCTTGCCTGTTAAAAGATGATTTAATTACTGACGAGTATACAGATTACCTAACAAGCTACTATGATTTCGGTAAAGTGCTAAGTACTTTATACTCTAATCCTAAAACTGAGAAACAAAAATATACCTTAGTAAAACTTTTTGGTAATAGAAACTTTCCTACAAAACTTCTTTATAAGATTATAAAAGATAATGCTCTTACTTTTGAATATATAGCTGATTTTGAAGGATACTTACGTCTAAAGACTCCTGAAATTAGACAATATAGCATTGAGTTACTCTATAAGCAAAATATAGATGACTTGAAAATAACAATAGATAACCTTATTCAAAGTAAAGATGAAAATAAGCGTTTGGGTGCCTTAGAGTTGGTGTCTAAAGCTAAAGAGGAGAAAAAACTATCTGAGCAAGAAATTTCAGATTTTATACAAAAAATTACCTCTATTTCTTCTAGCGAAGAAGTTCTAATTGGCAAATTGCTTGGCTCAAATAACTTAGAAAAAGCTCTAGATAACTTGTATGACAAAGATTATACACCAAATGTATCTCTAAGTTTGGATATACCAATCAAAGCAAAGAACATCTTCTCCACACCAACTAAAAAATTACTAAAAATAGTAAAAGCTTTGAACGAGTTATACACTCAGCATGAAGATTACGAATACAAAACCTCCTACGGTGAAGTAATACTTGGAAATACCTTTGCTACAACAAAACCTACAGATTATCGTGATCGTGGTGATAAAGTTGATCTTTCCTACTATCCTTTGACTAAAGTCTGGGAAGATTTTTATAGCACTCATATAGATGATTACAATACGTTGTTACATTTGCATTTAGCTTTAAACACTTTTGATTTAGACCATGATGACGATGAAGAAGAATGCTACTTCAAGATTATAAATAAAGTATTAAAAACTTCATTAGATGAGCTAAATTTCCTACTAGAAAAAGAAGATTTAAAATACTTTGGTTCTACTTGGAAAAATAAGCAAGGTAAAGATGTAATAGAGGCCCTATACTCAGATAAAAAACACGGTTTTACCCAATATAATTTTGAAATAGCTTTATCCATAATTAACACAATAATAAATAAATATCCTATTACTAAACTATCTAATTCCTATTTAGATTGGGGTAAAAACAAATCTTATGAAAGTATTTTTACTTCTATAGCTTTCATGACCACGTTATTCAATTATTTGGACAAATATACTAATGACGAAGACTTCATAAAAGTTTTTGAAATAAAATACTACATCGACTCTCAAATGCAAAAATTATCTAAGGAAAATAATATTTCATGGGAAACAGTATTTTTAAACATATATGAAGTTGCATACGCTGTGCATTTAGGGTTAGTCAAGGTAGATTTCTTATATCAATATATTCTTGCAAACTCTAAATCAAATTTGGAAATAATAAGTATACAAATCAACGATAAATATTCTATAACTAAGCCTTATATGTATAAGCAATTTGATAACTACTACTCCAAAAATGAGCATTCAGAGAAAATACTAGAAATACATGGACAGAAAATTATAGATATTCTAGTTGAACTTGAACTAGAGCGTGGAGATATTCCTTTACAACACTCTAGTGCTATACACTCTATTAAACGCATTGAAGGAATAGAAAATCTAGTCAAAGTATTAAAAGCCTTAGGTAAATTGAAACTTGATCGAAATACTTGGTATTGGTCAAAAGATGATTCAAAGAAATCTACTTTAAGCCACTTGTTAAAGGTGAGTTTCCCTAAAGAAAGTGACAGTGTAGATATTCTGAAGGAAAAACTAGCCACAACAAACATTCCTGTTATGCGCCTAGTTGAAGTAGCAATGTATGCGCCACAGTGGATACCTATTATCGAACAGTATCTAGGTTGGCAAGGACTGGCAAGTGGTTGCTACTATTTCCAAGCACATACCAGCGATATAGACAAAAAGAAAGAGTCACTATTTGCTAAATACACTCCAATATCAGTAGATGATTTGCAAAATGGGGCTTTTGATGTCGATTGGTTTAAATCATCTTATGCACAGTTAGGCCAAGAAAACTTTAACTTGCTATATGAAAGCGCAAAATACATATCTGATGGCGCAAAACATTCCAGAGCAAGGAAATTTGCTGACGCCACCCTAGGTCGTATAGCTATTGAGGACACTGAAAAAGCAATTTTAGATAAGCGTAACCAAGACCTAGTAAAAAGCTATGGGCTTATTCCTGTTGCTAAGAACGGTGAGAAAGATATCTTACATCGATATAAGTTCTTACAAGATTTCTTGAAAACTAGTAAACAATTCGGAGCTGGACGCAGAGCAAGTGAAGCAACAAGTGTTAGCATAGCTTTAGAAAACTTAGCTAGAAATGCTGGGTACAGTGATGCTACACGCCTAACTTGGACTATGGAAACAAAACTAATCCAAGAATCTGCTAGCTTTTTTGCACCTAAAGAAATTGGTGACATAACCGTTTATATACGAATAGATGAAAACGGTAAAAGCGAAATTGTTTATGAAAAAGATGGTAAAAAACTAAAATCTCTACCAGCTAAGTATAAAAAAGACACATATATTGAAGATTTGAAGCAAACCCACAATAATCTTAAAGATCAATATGTACGTTCTAAGAAAATGCTTGAAGAGGCAATGGAAGATGAAGTTACTTTCCATTCAGAAGAAATAAGCAACCTGCTAGAAAATAACCTCGTTATTTCACCGCTACTAAGAAACCTAGTATTCAAAGCTGGTGAAGAGGTTGGTTACTTTGAAAACGAGAAGTTAATAGTCTTGTATGCTAGTGATAAAAACGGTAATTATGAACGCAAGACCATTGATATTCCAAAAGATACGTCACTAAAAATAGCTCATCCACTGGATCTATATAATAGCGACAAATGGCATATCTATCAGAAAGACTTATTCACCAGACAAATTAAACGGCCTTTCAAACAAGTCTTTAGAGAGTTATATCTAAAAACGGCTGATGAATTAGGTAAGACTAATTCTTTGAGGTATGCTGGACACCAAATCCAGCCACAAAAAACTATTGGATTGCTAAAGACAAGACGTTGGGTTGTAGACCCAGAAGAAGGCTTACAAAAAGTCTATTATAAAGAAAATATAATAGCTAAAATTTATGCTTTAGCAGATTGGTTCTCTCCATCAGAAATTGAAGCACCTACTTTAGAATGGGTGTGTTTTTATGAACGTAAAACTCTGAAAGAGATAAAAATAGATGATATACCTGACATTATTTTCTCTGAAGTAATGCGTGATGTAGATTTAGCTGTAAGTGTTGCTCATGTAGGTGGCGTTGACCCGCAAACAAGCCACTCTACTGTTCAAATGAGAAAAGCAATTATCAGCTTTAACCTTGAACTATTCAAGCTAGAAAATGTAACTTTTAGTGATAATTTCGCTATCATCAATGGTAGGCGTGCAGATTACACTATACATTTAGGCAGTGGAATTATTCACCAAAAAGCTGGATCTGTAATAAATGTTCTACCAGTGCATTCACAACAGCGTGGTAAATTATTCTTACCATTCATTGATGAAGATCCAAAGACTGCTGAGATAATATCCAAGATTGTTTTATTCGCTCAAGATACAAAGATTAAAGATCCTAGTATTTTAGAACAAATAAAACACAACAACAATCCGTAAATGGTGCATTCTTTGAATAATGCATTTACAATATAAGTTCCAGATTATTTTACATCTGCCCTACCATTTACTTTCAGTGAGTGCAAAATTTTATGGTATTAAGCAGATTTGAAATATTCTTACTTAAAGATTTGTTTATTAAAATAAACATTCAGATTGTAAGGAATAAAAATGACTCAATATGTTTTGCCTGAACTACCATACGACTATGATGCTTTAGAACCACACATTTCTAAAGAAATTATGACTTTACACCATACAAAACACCATCAAGCTTACGTTGACGGAGCAAATGCAGCTGTACAAAAACTAGAAGAAGCACGTGCTAATAATGACTTATCAGCAGTAAATTTGTGGGAAAAGAACCTTGCTTTCAACTTAGGTGGACACATTAACCACAGCATTTTCTGGACTAATCTTTGCCCAGAAGGCGGAAAAATAGACGGTGAAATCAAAGAAGCAATTGTTGAACAGTTTGGTTCATTTGGAGCTTTCCAAGCACATTTTGAAGCCAACGCTATGGGAATACAAGGTTCTGGCTGGTCAATTCTAGGTTGGGATTCTCTAGGTAAGCGTATGCACATTTTCCAGCTATTTGACCAACAATCAAATATGCCAGCAGGCATAGTTCCACTACTAATGCTTGATATGTGGGAACACGCTTTCTACTTAGACTATTTAAACGTTAAAGCTAACTATGTAAAAGCTTTCTGGAATATTGTCAATTGGGAAAACGTAAACAAACGTTACTTAAATGCTCAGAAAGTAAATACTGTTAAATTGTGCTGTTGCGATTGCAAAAATAAGTAGATTATCAATAAATAAACTAACAAAGACTACCAAAGGGCTATTTACATCTGTATTTGGCCCTTTTACTTTATAAAATATTTATATGTTATTTGTTTTTTGTTATAAAGAAAAATATCAGAATTCATTTTATTTATTTCCTTAGGATACTGTCTAGGTTGCTTGTTGTATTGTTTTAGCGTTTTGCTTATCTAGTATTATTGTTACTACTATTTTTACCTTTCAATATTTTGCTATTACTTGTATTTGACTGCTCTTTATTGTTTCACTTAGCTTTTGTTTCAATATATCCTTGTTTTGTGATACTTAATTTAGTGTTTAGTTTTGTTAGCGATTGGTATTTTCACTATTTAGCGTTTTATTACAGGGTTATACACTTTGGTTTTAGTTTTTAGTTTTGCTTATAGAAATATTTTTAGCGTTTTTATATTTTTACTTTTACCACTTTACCTGTTTTAACATTGCTTGCTATATTCAATATTTAAAACTTATCTTATCTTTTTACTGTCGACTTATATTCACTCACTGTACTTATCCATAGGTAAATATAGCTATAATTCCTACCCTGTTAGATTTACTTTTGCGCTTTTAAATTCTTAGTATAGGTTCAAAATATTTTTGTGATTCTTACCATAATCATAGCTAATGAATATTTTTATAAATGCAACTAATAAGAGCAATAAAATCAGTATATTAATCCGGTATATAGTAGCTTAATTTGTGTTAAAAAATAAGAGGAAGCAGAGAACTTCCCTACTTCCTCTTATCTAAAAGTTAGATTTACTTTTTCTTCTTTTTCTTAGCTGCACGGCGTTCTTGCCTATTACCTTGTTCTTTAGGCTTAGAATCATCCGAGGAAGTAGCTTGACCAGATTCATCAGGAGCATGATATTGCAAGTTATCAGTGGTCTTTGCTTGACCTACATCACCCATCACAGATTCAGACTGCTCTTCTACCTTTTCAATTGCACCACTTTCTACGAGTTCATTATATACACGAGTAAAGTGACCATAGTAACCAAATATATGTGTTACGGTTTCCTCACGAATACGTTCCATCATGGTAGCAAACATTTGCGCACCCTCATTAGCATATTCTACTAATGGATCACGCTGAGCCATAGCTCTAAGGCCTATACCCTCTTTCAAATAATCCATCTCATACAAATGTTCACGCCACATACGGTCAACAGTTGCTAGCAAAACTCTACGCTCTAGCTGACGCATTGGATCTTCACCTAACTGAGAAATAGCAACAGCGTTTTCAGACAAATCTTGTTCAGCTTTTTCGTAAGCAACCTTTATATCTTCTGTCAATTCTTCTATAAGCATTGCTTGAGTAATAAGTTCAACAGAGCCAGTTTCTTCAACGAAATCTTCAATAGTGATTGAAACAGGATAAAATTCACGCAAAGTTGACCATAGAGATGTTAAATCCCAATCAGACTTACTTGGTGCTGAACAGTATAAATTAACAACATTAGAGATTAGAGACTGAGCGAAAAATACAATCTGTTCACGTAAATCTTCACCTTCAAGAACTCTACGGCGCTGACTATAAACTTTTTCACGCTGTTCAGTCATAATGTCATCGTACTTCAAAACGTTCTTACGAATCTCAAAGTTACGTGATTCAACTTGTCGCTGCGCTGAAGCAATACCTCTTGTAACAATCTTATATTCCAAAGGTGTATCTTGATCAAATCCTGAAGAATTCATGATACGTTGTGCTAATGAGTTATTAAACAAACGCATCAAGTCATCTTCCATTGAAAGATAGAAACGAGATTCACCTGGGTCACCTTGACGTCCGGAACGACCTCGCAACTGGTTATCTATACGACGAGACTCGTGTCGTTCAGTACCTAGCACGTACAGACCACCCAGTTTAACTACCTCATCATGTTCAGCAGATACTGCTTCCTTTGCTTCTTGTAACACTTCTGGCCAAGCCTTTTCATAGCTTTCTGGATCAACGTTTACGTCATATCCTTTAGCTTTCATGTTAGCAATAGCAATGAATTCAGCATTACCACCAAGCATAATGTCAGTACCACGACCAGCCATATTAGTAGCAACGGTTACTGCACCCTTGCGTCCAGCCATAGCAATAACACCAGCTTCACGTTCGTGTTGCTTAGCGTTTAGAACTTCGTGAGGAACCCTAACTTCCTTCAGTAGTGAAGAAAGTAATTCGGATTTTTCAACAGAAGTAGTACCAACTAGAACAGGCTGGCCTTTTTCATGTCGCTCAACAATATCTTGCACGATGGCACGTAGTTTCCTTATTTCAGTAACGTAGACAACATCGTCATTGTCTTTCCTAATCATCGGTCTATTTGATGGAATAGGAATAACACCAATTTTGTAGGTTGAAGCGAATTCTGCTGCTTCAGTTTCAGCAGTACCAGTCATACCTGCTCGTGAACCCTCTGGATACAATCTGAAGTAGTTTTGCAAAGTGATTGTAGCTAGAGTTTGGTTCTCAGAATTAATTTTAACTTTTTCTTTAGCTTCAATTGCCTGATGCATACCCTCACTATAACGGCGTCCGGGAAGAACACGTCCAGTATGCTCATCAACAATTAGAATTTCGTTGTCTTTAGAAACAATATAGTCAATGTCTCGTTTGAAAATTTCTTTAGCCTTAATAGCGTTATTCAAGAAACCAATTAGCGGAGTATTTTCAGCTTCATATAAGTTATCTATTCCTAAGTAGTCTTCTACTTTTTCTATACCACTTTCAAGGATACCCACTGTTTTCTTTTTCTCATCAACTTCATAGTCTTGTTCAACAGTAAGTTTATTAGCAATAGTTGCAAACTCCGCGTACCATTTATTTACATCCTCAGTAGAAGGACCAGAAATAATCAGTGGAGTACGAGCTTCGTCAATAAGAATTGAGTCAACCTCGTCCACAATCACATAATTATGACCTCTTTGTACCATTTCTTCTGGTAGTTCTGCCATATTGTCACGTAGATAATCAAAACCAAATTCGTTGTTGGTTCCGTAAGTAATGTCACAGTTATATTCTTCTCTACGTTCTTTAGGAGTCATTGAGTTTAAAATACAGCCTGTTGTCATACCTAAGAAACGGTAGACACGTCCCATAAGCTCTGACTGGTAAGAAGCCAAATAATCGTTTACTGTGACAACGTGAACACCTTTTCCAGTTAATGCACGTAAGTATGAAGGCAAAGTAGCTACAAGTGTTTTACCTTCACCAGTTTTCATTTCAGCAATATTTCCCCAGTGTAGGGCTGCTCCACCCATTATCTGCACTGGGAAATGACGCATGCCTAGGGTTCTACGTGATGCTTCACGTACAGTCGCAAATGCCTCAACTAGTAAGTCGTCAAGAGTTTCACCATTTGCCAAACGATCTTTGAAAAGCTGTGTTTGTCCTTTAAGCTCTTCATCAGTCATGGCTACGAATTTTTCTTCTATTGCATCAACCTTTTTAGCTATTGCTTCTAGTCTTCTTAGTTGACGGCCTTCACCAATACGAAGAATTTTATCTACTATTGACACGCAGAACTCCTACTATATGTAAAAAATAAAATTATCTAACTAATTCTACAATAAAAATGTTATTAATAAGAACGAATAAGGGTTGCTTTCTAATCATTTTAGGAAAGCAACCCTATTTACAAATATTTATTCTACTACAGTTGTATCTAAGCGAATTACACCATAAGTCCAACCATGTCGATGGTAAACCGCACATGGCTGTTTAGTTTCCTTATCAATAAACAAGAAAAATGGATGTCCGACTAATTCCATCTGGTCTAATGCCTCATCAACTGTCATTTGTGATGCTTCATATACCTTTTGGCGTATAGTAACTGGCGAATCCCCTACTTGTTCTTCAATATATTCACCAGGTTTCAAATCAGCTGGTGTTTTTACAGTTTTTTCCTCAGCTTTTTCTTTTTCCGGTATTTTAATTTCATCAACAATACCCTGAATATTGAAAGATACACTTTCATAACGGCGGTGATCTTTAGCTTTATCACGCATACGGCGCAAACGTTCAAATAGCTTGCCGATAGCTATATCTACAGCAGCATATTTATCAAAAGAAGTTGCCTCAGCACGAATAATTGGACCTTTCCCTAATACCGTGAATTCAACTTTTTCAGAAGTATTTACACGTCTCGGGTTATTTTCATGAGTTACTTCAACATTCACAGAGTCTGCTCTAGGATAAAGTTGTTCAACTTTTGATACTTTTTCTTCGATATATTCACGTAATTTATTATCAATATTACTGTGACGACCTACAATAGTAACCTTCATTTTGTCCTCCTAAAATATAAGTAGAATGATAAGATAGCGTTTTCACTACCACCTCCTTAAGGACAAGTGCAGCAAATATACTGACACTTCAATAATACTATCTTTCATATAGACTATCCATAATTTATGCCATAGGTGAAAACACTGTGCCATGATTCACATTTGTGACTGAATATTTACATTAGCAATGCTTACAATTAAAACTGTATCTTTACAAGTTATATGTTTACCAATTTCTTTCAATAAAGCATTAGTAGTAGCTCCAGTAGTTATAACATCTTCGATAAAAATAAAAGTTTTGCCTTCCAGTACAGAAAAACTAGGTTCTCTTTTTTCTTCTGCAAATACCATTTTTTCTAGAAAGTGAGCTTTGGTATCTTTATCAGTCGATATATTCAAATTATGAAAAGGAAAGTTTTCTTCTAAAACAATCATAGAGTTTTCACGATTTTCTTTTCTTTGTGCATCTGATTTCCCAGATTGAGATAGGGTAAAAAATTTGAACTCAATGAGCTTTGATAAAGCTACATCAACACTTTCTTTTCTAAGCATAAGTAAAAGTTGTTTAGCTAGAAAATAGTTATTATTTCTACCTTTAATACGTCTACCCCAACTTGAAGGTATATAGCTTAAAATAACTTTTCCTTTTCTAAATGATAAAATATTTTTATTTTCAATTTTTAACAAATTAGTGAATATAACTTCTGCTAATACTTGAATCAAATTATCATAACTGTAAATTTTGCTGTGTTTTAAAATAAGGATAATTTGTCTCCAGAAATCGGTATAACTGCTAAGAGCTAGATTATAAGCTTTAAACCCATATTCTTGTTCAGGCAAATAGGTAATAAAAAATCTGACTCGTATATTTGACTCATACAAGTCGAGCAAATAGCATTTCCTTCTTTAGAACATATACAACACGAGGTCAGAAAAAGTGTATGACTAAAATCTTTTGCCATTTCCCTAGCAAAATGTATCTTTTTACCTATAAAATGCATTACACCTCCTTTAGATATATTCATAGTAATTCTAAAAGTATAAGATAAATTAAAGAATTATAAATTTTGTGGAAAACTTAACTACTTCTCCCGTAATTAATTATATAAAGATGAATACGTCTATTTTTCTAGAAACGATAAAACTATAACCTAATGATAAAAGAGCTTTAAATAACAAAAGGTTGCTTTTTAAAAAGCAACCTTATATATGTCTATACACATTATTTTCTAGTCTCACATCTATACCCAATTCCTCTTATTGTCACAATAGTCTTAGGATTTTCTGGGTCATCTTCAATCTTTGAACGTAATCTTTGAACGTGAACATTAACTAACCTTGTATCTGCAACATGCTTATATCCCCAAACAATCTCAAGTAATTCTTCACGAGTAAAAACTTTACCTGGTTTAGAAGCAAGTGTAGAAAATAATAAAAACTCTAGAGGAGTTAGCTGTATAATTTCACCATGTTTCTTAACTTGATGAGCAACCGTATCAATTTCCATATTAGCAACATACATAATTGATTCTTCAACCGTATCAGAAGTACGCAAACGAGTTTTTATTCGAGCGAGCAATTCTTTAGTCTTGAAAGGTTTGATAACATAGTCATCAGCACCTGCCTCAAGTCCAGTAACAATATCATCAGTACTGCATTTAGCGCTGACAATTATGATAGGAATGTCACTAATAAGTCTGATCTTTTTACAGATCTGCAAACCACTTAACCCTGGTAATGAAACGTCTAAAATGACTAAGTCTGGATTTGTACTATTAAAAACAGACATAGCTGTAACGCCATCGTTACAAAGTGTTGTGGTGTATCCAACGGATTCAAGTAACGCACTGAACATTTCAGTCAATGTTTCGTCACTCTCAATAAGAAGTATATGAGTCATATTTTTTCCTCAGGATCCGCATTAAAGAGTGATACTGCATTTGTATCGTGTGTCAGTGTACCAGTGTTTATATTTTAAAACTAATTGTTATATTCAAATGGCAAGTTTTCGAACCATTAATGGTAATATATTGAATATATGCGACAAAGCTAAAATTTATTTTTTAACTTTATATGCCCTATTTAAGATACTTTTAAGTTTAGGAATAACCATATGAACAATGAAAATAACGAATGGGTTTGGGATGATTCGCAAGTAAAAAATCCTGCTACAGAACCAGAGCCTGAACCAAAATATGGTCGTGTGGCTTCACCTGAAGAAAAAGAAAAAATTTACAACCAGTTAAATCAATACAATATAACGCCTACAAAACCTGAAATTAACTCTATTATTGAAATAGAAAACGGAATTATTCCTCTAAAGCCACTTTCCGTATCAGATATAATAGATGGTGCTTTTAAAGCTTTGAAGAAAAACCCTAGAGCGTATTTCTTATCTGCTTTAGTATTTGCGGTTATAGCTGGAATTATACAATTTATATTCTCCGCTGACGAAAGTCTTCTTACAACCCCATCGCTTATAGAGAATCTCTCCACATCTGCACTTTTTGAATTGTTCAGAAATCAACTAATAGCAACGTTTATTACTCTATTATGTATTTCTATAATAACGGGTGCCGCAATATATGTAACCGCAGATTTGATAGTGGGAGATAAGAAACCTGCCGCATTCTATCTCAAAAAAACGTTACGTTCTCTGCATAAAATAGTAATACTTTACATTCTATCTGCGCTCATAGTTTTAAGTGTAGTTTTTATTGGGATTATCACAATTACGTTTATATCTTTTATGCTATTTAGTTACGATTTAGATATGATTTTTACAGTAGTTGCTATAAGTTCACCGCTTATAGTCATATTTTCACTTTATTTATACTTAAAGTTGGGGCTTACAACACAAGCAATGTTACTAGAAGAAATAGGTATACTAAAAGCTATAAAGAGATCTTGGACTCTTTCCAAAGGTTTTTTGTTAAAAATATTAGGAATAAGTATACTTGCTGGAATTTTACTATATGTACTCAATATGGCACTTGCAGCCATTACAGGTATAATATTTTATCTTACTGCTTTTTCGTCTAATGCATACATATTCTTCGTTGTAATACAAATATTGAGCACAATGACCATGGCTTTGTTATATCCAATTTGGGGTATAATTTATTCCTTAATATACACTGATATACGAATTAGAAAAGAAGCCTTAGACTTAGATATTCGAGAAGCACTTGGTAAAAGCGAAAGTGAACAAATGTGAACATTTTAGGTATTTTTGTACCTAAAGACATCATTACTGACGATGATGCTAGGAAACTATTAGAACAGGAACTATCTAAGAGTACTTATAAAGAGAAAAAGAATATACTCGATATAATTATTGACTATATAAGACAACTCTTTAGTTTCTCTTTAGGTAATAGCACTACCTCTAGTCAACGTCTGCTTGATTGGCTCGTGTTAATCTTATTTGTTTTAGTAGTTTCTGGCATTATTTATATGGTTAACAAGATTAGAAAAAACTATCCAGCTAAGATAATAAGCGGTGGGTTCCTACTAGATAATAGATCTTATCAACAATTAATATTTTCAGCTAAAAATGCTGTAAAAAATAACAATGATTACACTATTGGTGTTTTAGAAACATATAGGGCAATAATAAAGTATCTTCACGAGTCAAAAGTATTAACTATCACTAAAAATATGACTCCAAATGAAGCAGCAGAAAAAATAGGAGCAGAAAAACCTGAATTTGCTAAAAACATAGATAAAGCAACTCAAATTTTCAATAGAGTTATGTATGGTAATAGACTAGCAAATCGGGAAGAATACATTTTTATAAATGATTTATTAAATGACATTATGGAAAAAAATCCTCTATATGAAAAATCCTATGAAGGGTTCGGCTATGGAGGTATACATTAATGAAAACTTCAAAAGATAAAAATGTATATATACTAATTGCTTTGTTACTAATAATAGCATTTATCGTTTCTATGATTTTCAATAATACTAAGTCTTCAACACCGTATGCTATAGATAATCCAGGTAAAAATGGGACTATGGCACTATCTGAAGTTTTGCGAGAAAAAAGCACATATATAAAAACTATAAACAGAGTATCCAATATAAAAAATATATCATCTAAAGAAGATTCAGCAATAGTTGTTTTAAATCCACATATGATACCTGATAAAAAGTTAAAAACAATAGAAAATAACAAAGTAAAAGACATTATTTTTATAAATACTGCTAATGCAAATTTAAGCAATATTCAAACAACTTTCTCTTCCAGCACTAAGCCAATCACATCAGATTGTACTTTAGATTTCTTGAACTATAAAACTAAAATATCCCACTCTTTATTCAGTCTACTACCTAAAAACTCTTCAGATAGTGTAAGTAATACTAACCTTGCAGTTTGTTTTCCTATTAAGGGAAAAGAAGGAACAAGTTACGCTTTAATTCAAAAGAAAAATGCCAATAATACGCTTACTTATATATCAGATGGTTCGATTTTTACAAACGGACAAATCACTAAAGAAGGCAATGCTGCTCTTGCTTTGAATATCTTGAATAAATACAAAACTGTATATTGGTATTTACCATATCTGGAAGACTTTTCTTCACCAGAGGAAAAACAAACAGGTGTTAATGCTCTACTACCTCCAGGTACATATCAACTAGTAATATTGTTAGCCATAGCAACATTATTTTACTTATCAGGTAAATCTATACGTTTAGGCAAAGTTGTTGAAGAAGATTTACCAGTAATTGTAAAACACGAAGATATTATTTTCTCTAAAGCTAATTTGTATCGTAAGAGCAACGACCAAGAGTACACAGCCAATATATTACGTAGATACTACAAGAAAAAATTATCGAAGCTACTAATAATAAATGAACGTTCCTCTTTAGAAGAGTTTACAAATGCTTTGGCGAAGAAAACCGGAAGTAGTATTACAGATCTTGAAAAAATATTTTTCACTCAGCCAATAAGATCAAATGAAGAACTAAATATACTATCATTAAACTTAGAGTCAATTGAAAAAAGGGTAAAAGATGGAAAACAATAATATAGACAACTCCCAAGAACAAAACACTGATGTACGTAAGCAACTTTCAGAGATACGCACACAAATATCAAAGACAGTTGTTGGACAAGATTCAGCTCTTACTGGTCTAGTTATCGGTCTACTAATAGATGGACATATTTTACTCGAGGGCGTACCAGGTGTGGGTAAAACTTTGCTAGCTAAAACACTTGCTCAAACTCTTAACCTAAGTTTTAAACGTATACAATTTACTCCCGACTTAATGCCATCAGACATAACTGGCTCTTTACTATATGACGATAATGAAAAAGACTTCGTTTTAAAGCATGGACCAATTTTTACAAATATAGTTTTAGCTGATGAAATAAACCGTACACCAGCAAAAACACAATCTGCTTTGCTTGAAGCAATGGAAGAACGACAAGTGAGCGTAAATGGACAATCTCTTCCTCTTCCAAAACCATTTATGGTAATAGCTACTCAAAACCCAATAGAGTATGAAGGTACATATGCGCTACCTGAAGCACAGCTTGACCGTTTTGCCATGAAAATCACTATGCAATTACCAAATAAAAAAGATGAGCTTGAAATATTATCTAAACAAGACAAATCTATAAATGGTGAGAGCTTCAATGCGGTTTTAAAACTGGCTGACGCAGATATGATTTCTGAAGCAAAAGCACAAATGTCAACAGTAAAAATAAGTGTTGATTTACTAGGATACATAGTTGATATAATACAAGCTACACGCAATAACCCTAATATTTTACTAGGTGCTTCTCCTCGTGGATCAATAACATTATTAAAAGCCTCTAAAGCTTGGGCTTGGCTAAATGGTAGAAACTATGTAACTCCAGATGACATAAAAATAATGGCTAAACCTACCCTAACTCACAGAATAAAACTACATTCTGAAGCAGAAATAGAAGGAGTTTTGCCAAGCACTGTAATACAATCAATTATCCAAAATATAACGGTACCAAGATAATGATACTAACACCTCGATCTGCAATACTAATACTATTAGGAATAATTCCCGCAATAATAACTCAGTCATATTACTTTGTAACAATATGGACTTTATGCGTTTTATTATTATGCGTAATTGACTATTTCACTTTGTATTCTTCAAAAAAAATAAGTGTAACTAGACACGTTCCCTCCAGTATTAGAAATGGTGAAAGTTTTATATGCGAGGTTAGAATACTAAATCCAACTAAAACTAAAATATTCGCATTAGTGCGTGATACTTGGTCACCTAGTGCAGGGTGTGAAAATGATCGAAAAAACACAATTATAGAACCCGAAAAAACAACCGTTTTAACTTTTATTCTAACCCCTACCAGACGTGGAACTAAAAGTCCTGCAAAAGTAACAATCCGATTCTTTGGAAAACTAAAACTAATAGCAAAGCAAACGAATTACGATGCTCCAGCAAAAATAACAATACTACCTGAATTTAAAAGTCGCAAACAGCTTCCTTCAAAGCTTAGAAAGTTAAGAGATATTGAGGGTACTTCAGCTACATATTTACGTGGTAAAGGCTCAGAATTTGACAGCATGAGGAAATATGTCATAGGCGACGATATACGAGATATAGATTGGCGTGCAAGTGCTAAAACACAGAGTTTAATTGTAAAGTCTTGGCACCCAGAACAGTATAGAAAAGTATTAATAGTAGTAGATGTTTCTAGGTTAAGCGCTATTCGAACTAACAATAAACCACGATTAGATTCTCATATCGAAACTTGTATGCTTTTATCAGCACTAATTAATCATGCACATGACAAAGTTGAAATTCTATTAGTCAGCTCTCAAATCCATAAAAGCTACGTACCAAATGATAGCCAAAACATTATTTCAGACATTGCACATATGTTTGCAGATGTATTTGCACAGTTTAAAGAAGTAACTTGGAGCAAACACATACCTACTATAAAATCCAAAATGAAAAACAGCGGAATAATAATATTTATAACTCCTGTAGATCAAACTGTTTACACTAATAGACTATTAGAAACCGCATTAATGTTAAATAAAGGCAATTCTATAATTATTGCATCTTGTTATATAGATGAATCTAAGTTACTTAACAATACATCTGATATTTATGAAAAAGCCGCTGTTGCTAGTAACCAGCTAATACGCAATGAAATAAAACGAAAATTCCAGATGAATAAAATATATATAGTTGAAGCAGATAGCGAAACCTTACCTGGAAAAGTTTGCGATAAATACTTAGAAATAAAGGCTAAAGGTCTAATATAAACCCTTTATTATTTATCCTGAGATTTCAAAACAGAATAGATATTTTCAGCTAGTTGCTCGCTAATACCTTTTACGGAAGCAATTTCTTTAACACTTGCTTTACGTATGGCTGAAATACTACCAAAATGTTGTAGTAAAGCTTTTTTCCTAGTTTTACCTACCCCATCTATGTTGTCTAGTACAGAAGAAAACATTGTTTTTGTACGTTTTTTACGGTGCAGAGTGATAGCAAAACGATGTGATTCGTCACGTATATACTGAAGCATATAAAGAATTTGACTACGGCGAGGAAGAATTAAAGGAAAATCTTCATTTGGAAAGTATATTTCTTCTAGACGTTTAGCCAAACCTATAACTGGAATATCTAAACCAAAGTTATCAAGAACTTTTTTAGCAGTATTTACTTGAGGCAATCCACCATCTATTACCAGTAAGTCTGGACGATAAGAAAATCTTCTAACAGTTTTCACACCGTTATCATCTATACTGGCGATAGGTGATGATTCTTCTTCTAGTAATCTAGCAAAGCGTCTAGACAACACTTCATATAAAGCTGCAGTGTCATCTTTAAGACTGCCGTCTTCTTGTAGAGAAATACTATAAGAGCGATAATCTTTTTTCTTAGGTAGCCCATCTTCAAAAACTACCATGGAAGCCACATGGTTTGTACCTTGTATATGTGAAGAATCATAGCATTCTATACGCAAAGGCACTGTATCCATCTCAAAGATATCTCTCATCTGCTCTAATACAACAGAGCGCGTAGTTATGTCATTTAATCGTTTAAGTTTTTCTCTTTCAAGTGTATGTGAAGCATTTTTAATTGCAGTGTCCATCAAAGTAGCCTTATCACCGCGTACAGGTACACGCACTTGTATTTTAGCTTTGCGTAAATTAGATAAGTACTCTATCAAAGCACTATCTTCTAACTCATGAGAAACTAAGATTTCTTTAGGAATAATTTCTATACCGTAATGATTTTTATCATCAACACTTGTAGACTGTAATCTAGAAATTTCGTTTTCGTTATACTCACTGTAAGTATTAATTAAAAACATTGATAATAGCTCATGTTCATTACTGTCATCAAGACGCTCACCAATCCAAGTCTTAGTAGCTCGAATACGGCCAGCACGAACGTGAAACAACACTATAGAAGCTGTGAGTTCATCACATTTCATAGCAAAAACATCAGCATCTGTTTCATCTGATAAAACAATAGTATTTTTCTCTAAGACTTTTTCAAGAGCAATGATTTCATCACGTATTCTGGCTGCTTTCTCAAAGTTTAGTTCACTGGCTGCTTCAGTCATTACCTTTTTACGTTCAGTAAAATAATTACCTGTTTTGCCTGATACAAAAGAACACAAATTCTTAGCATCATTATAGTAATTATCTTTACTTATACGTCCCACACACGGTGCAGAACATTTACCTATATCCCCTAGTAAACAAGGACGATTACGCAATTTAGAACTATTAAAAACAGCATTAGAGCAAGTCCTAGTTTTAAATACTTTGCATAAATTGTCCATTGTTTCACGTATAGCCCATACTTTAGAATACGGACCAAAATATTTCACTCCGTTTTTATGAGCATCTCTGGTTATCATTACTCTAGGGAATTCTTCATTCATAGTCACAGCTAGATAAGGATAAGATTTATCATCACGATACATAATATTAAAACGTGGCTGATATTCTTTTATCCATGCGTACTCTAGAGTTAAAGCTTCTATTTCACTTTGTACCACTGTCCAGTCTACATGAACAGCAGTTGTAACCATTACCCTAGTTTTAGGAGTAAGTTTAGATAAATCTTGAAAATAATCAGTGAGGCGATTACGTAAACTTTTAGCTTTGCCTACGTATATAATTTCACCATTTTTATCAAAAAAACGGTATACGCCAGCGTCAGTTGGAATTTGACTAGTTTTAGGTTTATAACTAAGCTGGCTCATTTTCCTCACCGTTTGAAATAAATTATTTATTCATATTTTAACCAAAAAACTTATTTTTTCTTAGCTAAAATATCTTTCAAGAACATTCCAGTATATGACCCTTTAGTTTTGGCGACTTTCTCTGGTGCTCCGCTAGCGACAATCTTACCTCCTTGGCTTCCACCTTCTGGTCCCATATCTATTATCCAGTCAGCACACTTAATAACATCTAGGTTATGTTCAATTACTACCACAGTATTGCCCTTATCAACCAGCCCATTCAATACAACTAAAAGTTTGTTGATATCTTCAATGTGTAGACCAGTAGTAGGTTCGTCTAGTACGTAAATTGTTCTACCATTAGAGCGTTTTTGTAGCTCAGAGGCAAGCTTTACTCTTTGTGCCTCACCACCTGATAGAGTTGGTGCACTTTGCCCTAATCTTATGTATCCCAGACCTACATCTGTAAGTGTCCTTAGGTGACGAGCAATACTAGGGATGTGTTCAAAAAATTCTACAGCTGCGCTGATAGGCATATCTAAAACATCAGCTACATTTTTTCCTTTGTACCTTATTTCTAAGGTTTCCCTATTGTATCTAGCTCCATGACATTGTTCACATGGCACATATACATCAGGTAAAAAGTTCATTTCAATTTTTAGAGTTCCGTCGCCCTTACATGCCTCACAGCGTCCACCAGCAACGTTGAAAGAAAAACGACCTGGTCCATACCCTCTCATTTTTGCTTCTGGAGTTTGTGCAAATAGCTTACGAATATTATCCCAAACACCTGTATAAGTTGCTGGGTTAGATCGTGGGGTACGTCCAATTGGAGATTGATCAACGTGCACAACTTTATCCAGATTTTCTATACCAGTAACTTTTTTATGAGCTCCAGGCACTGTTCTAGCACCATGCAACTTTTTCACCAGAGCTTGATATAAAATACCGTTTATTAAAGTTGATTTACCTGATCCGCTAACCCCTGTTACAGCAGTGAATACTCCAAGAGGAATAGTTGCTTTAACATTCTTTAAGTTATTTTCTTTGGCACCTTCTACAGTAACCGAGTTAGCAATATCAACTTTTCTACGCTTAGATGGAATAGCGATTTCTTTACGTCCTGATAAGTAGTCAGCAGTAATTGAGTCTGTATTTTTGAGCAGCTCTTCGTAAGTACCGCTGTGAATTATATTACCGCCATATTCTCCAGCACCTGGACCTATATCTACAATCCAATCAGCTGCTTTCATTGTGTCTTCATCATGTTCAACCACAATAAGTGTATTACCAAGATTTTTTAACCCAACTAATGCTTCAATAAGTTTTTGGTTATCTTTTTGATGTAGACCAATTGAAGGCTCGTCTAGTACATATAAAACTCCCACAAGCCCTGAACCTATTTGTGTAGCTAAGCGGATGCGTTGTGCTTCTCCACCTGAGAGGGTTTTAGCTGAACGTGACAGAGTTAAATACGTCAAACCAACATCTACTAAGAATTTTAAGCGTGCCAATATTTCAACAAGCACACTTTTAGCTATAATGGCTCTCTTTGAATCCAAGCTTAGATTATCTAAAAATTCTTTAGCTTCACTAATCGGCAGATCACAGAATTGTGCGATATTTAGTCCACCAATTTTTACAGATAAAACTTCTTTTTTCAGTCTTGCACCGTTACAGCCTTTACAAGGAATTTCACGCATATATGCTTCATATTTTTGACGCATTATGTCAGATTCAGTTTCGGCATACTTACGTTTTAAATACTGTACAGCTCCTTCAAAACCTGAAGTATATTGACGTAGTCTACCCCATCTATTTCTGTATTCAACTTCTACTTTATAGTCTTTTCCATACAAAATAATTTCTTTAGCTTCTTTTGAAAGCTCATTCCATGGCGTGTCAATATCGAAGCCATGTTCTATTCCTAAAGAGGCTAGTTGTTTGTGGAAATAATCAGCATTTCCTGCCCATATTCCAATTACATTTTCACGCAAAGTCAAAGTTCTCTCACCCAGTATTAACTCAGGGTCAACTTCTAAATAAGTTCCTATTCCCAAACAAGTAGAGCAAGCACCTTGTGGAGCATTGAAAGAAAACGTCCTTGGCTCTATTTCATCTAGAGTTAGTTCATGCTCATTTGGACATGCTCTATGTATAGAAAAACGAGTTTGAGTGCTTGTCTCACCTTGAATGTAATCTATTATTACTCTACCATCAGCAAGTTTTAAAGAGCTTTCGACTGAATCAGTCAGACGAGTCTTGGAGTTATCTTTTAGAACTATTCTGTCAACAATTACTTCAATGTTATGTTTGACTTTTTTCTCTAAAGGCGGAACACTATCCAGCTTATATTGGTGTCCATCAACCATTACACGTGAAAATCCTTGTGTAAGTAACTGAGAAAACAGCTCGATGTACTCCCCTTTGCGTCCACGAATAACTGGAGCTAAAACTTGAAGTTTTGTGCCAAGTGGATGTTCTAGTACTTTGTCAACAATTTGCTGAGTTGTCTGTTCAACAACTTCTTCATCACATATAGGACAATACGCGCTACCTGCGCGAGCATATAGTAAACGTAAATAGTCATATATTTCTGTTATAGTTCCTACAGTTGACCTAGGGTTTTTAGAAGTAGATTTCTGATCAATGGATACTGCAGGAGATAGACCTTCAATAAAATCCACGTCAGGTTTATCCATTTGCCCTAAAAATTGACGTGCATAAGAAGACAAAGATTCAACGTATCTTCTCTGTCCTTCAGCAAATATTGTGTCAAATGCTAGTGACGATTTACCTGAACCTGATAATCCAGTAAATACAATAAATTTTTCTCTAGGTAAACTAATGTCTACACTTTTTAGATTGTGCTCTCTAGCACCTTTTACTATAAGTTCTTCTCTCATATTTTCTTTTTACTAGTAGGTACCAGTTTTGAACTGGTAATAAGTATAGTTATTTGTTACTTTCTAAGCGCTTTTCTTTTCTTTTTGCATAAATAACTGATGTAACAGCTGTAATAATTAAAACGCTAAGAATATATATCATTGAAAAAGCAATACTTGGTTCACTAATCCAATGCACGCCTTCTCCACCGTTTATAAATGAAAGATTATTTTCATGCATTGCATGGATAATTAGTTTTATACCAATAAATCCTAAAATTGCAGCTAAACCATAATTCAAGAAAACAAGTTTTTCCATTAGACGATCAATTAAGAAGAAGAATTGACGTAATCCTAGCAAAGAAAAAGCGTTGGCTGCAAAAACAATGTATGGTTCTTTAGTCAATCCAAAAATAGCTGGTATTGAGTCAAAAGCAAACATTATGTCAGCACTTCCTACAGCTATGACAACTATAAGCATAGGAGTTATATATGTTTTACCAGCATTTCGATGTAACATTTTTCCTTCAACATATCCTGGTGTTGTTGGGAAAATTTTGCATACAATCCTTGTTAATGTTGTTTCTTTATATTCTTCATCTTCATTGTCTTTATGCGGTTTGAGCTGTGTTATTGCTGTGTATATTAGGAAGAATCCGAATAGATAGAAAATAGCAGAAAAACGTGAAATTATTGCACTACCCAATATAATGAATATTCCACGGAATATAAGTGCAAGTGTAATTCCAATTAGTAGTACTTTTTGTTGATATTGCCTAGGTACTCTAAAAGAACTAAAAATTATGAGGAATACGAATAAATTATCAATCGATAGGCTCCATTCTGTTACCCATCCTGCCCAGTATTGTGCTGCGTATTCAATTCCCCATACACCGTATATTACAAAGCCGAAGCAAACAGCTAATGATATATAAGCAACTGACCATATAGTAGCTTCCTTTAGAGAAGGAGTATGAGCATGTCTTACGTGTCCTACGAAATCAAATACTAATAAGCCTATAACTAAAACGATTAGTAAAGACCAAGCTAATGTTGTAACGTGCATTTATTCCCCCGCCGTGTTAGTGGAAAGTACTTTTCTAGCAATTAAGCGACTGTAAGTCAGTTTTGATATTCTGGTAAGAAACCTAGTCAAATAGTTTTATTCTAAGTAATAAATAATACTAAAACATTTTATTTTTAGCATTAAATATTTACGCATTGATGCTAATCAAGAAATAAATATTATCCACTCCCTACTTTCTTATTTATTACTTAGATACTTTGCGTTTATAGGATATATTTTACTAAAACATTTTAGTTATAAATATTATTCCTAAATATTTTGTCCATATAGTATATTATTTATAGTTTATTCTTGTATTTAAGTATGATATCGAAGATATCGGTCATAGTTGACATATTTTCTTATCAGTACTCTGTGTCAATATTTTTTCTTCAAGCATAAACTTTTTCATCGCTTCACATTGATTTTTATCTATTGTTGTATCAAAACTACCTAGTCCTTTAGGATCAAATAGTATGTTTGTTGCTTTCAGTATTTTTAATCCTAAGTCTTTACTTTTATCCAGCTCTTTAACATAGTGTTTTGCTGTTATATCTGTGGCTTTTTCTGGTGATTTTATAGTAAAGTCTATGCCCTTTTTCATAGCTTTTTTTATTTTTTCAACTAGTTTAGGATTTTTTTCAGCATATTCTCGTTTAGTTATTAAACTAGCCGAGATCAAAGGATTAGCCTTATTCGTAATTTCTATTGTCTTAACCTTTATATTATTTTCTTGAAGTTGTATCAAATCATTATTTGTATATCCTACAACTGCATCAACTTGCTGCGTTTTCATTGCAGCTAACTGTGTATACCCTACTTCTTTAATATGCACGTCTTTTTCTTGCATATTATTTTCTTTTAAGAATAGTAGTAGTGCATAGTAATTTTCCCCAAATTTTCCAGGTATTCCTATTGTTTTCCCTTTTAAATCAGCTGGGATTTTGATACCTTTGTCTTCTAAAGCAAAAATTGAAATAGGGTATTTTTTATAGTAGTTAGATACTACTACTAGATCTAGATTTTTGTTCATATCCATTGCTTTTAAAGTTTCATCTGCGCCAGCAACCACAAAAGTTTCATTTCCAGCAAGTAGAGCGTCAAATAATCCTTCGCTAGCACCATGGTGACGTAGTTTAACGTTTGACCCGAAGTATTTATTTTGTTCAGCAACATAAAAAGGAGCAAATTGTATATTAGGAATGTACGTTAACCCTAGAGTTATGTCTGTATCAGTTGTATTTGTCTTAGAGTCATTTTTGTTTATACTCTGTGTTGACATGCTGCAAGAACTTAAAGTAAATAGGGCAAATATTAGAGTCGATATTGTAAGTAATTTCTTAATTGCTTTATTTGTATACATTATATTGTGCCTTTTCTAATTTGAATTTGTTTATTTGCGTAATAGGTATCTAGAATCTGTAAATTCATTCTATTTTTATAGTTTTATGGTATGAGCGAAAGCATTATTTTGCTTTTTCTTTCGAAGAATAATAAGAGCTGATAAATTAGTAACGATAGTACGCATAATATTATTATCGTTGAGAACATCCCAACTATGTCTAAATTATTTCTGTATACGGTTAAAAGTGTGCCTAAACCGTTGCCTCCCATTACCATTTCACCAACAATTGCCCCAGTTATAGACAAAGTAAAACCATTTCGTAGTCCACTCAAGAAATTGGGAATAGCTAAAGGAAATTCAATTTCAGCTATTAGTTTTATTCCTGTAGCTCCGTCTAGTTTAGCTGCTTCTATGACTTCTTTATCTATAGTTTTAAAACCAGTCAAAGTAGAGATAAATATTGGGAAGAAAACTATCAGTGTACATAAAATAATTATTGATATTAATCCATATCCTATCCATAGAACTAAAACAGGCGCAAGCGCAATTGCTGGTATAGATTGGCTCATTGCAATGAACGGATGAATTGCTTTATCAGCAATAACACTCTTATACACTGTTAACGCTAGTGCTACCCCTATAAAAGCCCCAATTATTGAACCAAATGCTGACTCTACCAGAGTCACAAAAATATAATTCAGAGTTTGCAGATTAGTTATATCTGAAATAAATTTTTCAAATACCTTTATGGGAGATGGTAAAAAAATTTCACCTAAAGTTGTAAGTTTTGATATCAAAAACCAGATTAGTAAAGAAACAGTTATAGATAGTAATGAAATTGACTTATAAAAAATATTATATTTCAAGCTATTAGTAACAGCTTTACGTTTTGTCATACTTGCCCTCCTTTCGTTAGAAAATCAGGGTAAGCAAAAACACACGTAAAAGTTATAACACTTAAACGTGGTCTTATAATGATTTTCTCCCATCCGGACTTTAACCGTCGGTTTTGGATTTTCACCAAATCAGCCGTAAATTACTTTGCATTAGTAGCTTACGGGTCGTGGACTATAACCACCGGTTCGGACTTTCACCGACCCCGAAAATCTATACACATCAATACTAATTTATTTTTTAAAAAACAGCTAGGGTCTTTTATATAAAAATACTATAAACAAATATTAAGATACATACACTATACAAGTAGCAATACTTTATAAAATAGACACTCTATCTGAAAGTTTTAAAACAACAAATCTATATAAGTATATGTTATTCAATAATAATGGTTTTTAGCTACAACAATAATGTTTGTTACCAAGCTGACGCAAAATTTCAACTTCATTATATGCGTCTTCTGCTTTATAAACAGCAGACCCAGCAACAAATACATTAGCTCCAGCTTCTGCAGCTTGAACAATTGTCTGTCTATTTATTCCACCATCAACTTGTAATACTACATCTAAGTTTGCTTCGCTTATTGCTTTACGTGTACGACGTACTTTATTCATCATTGAGTCTAAGAAAGCTTGTCCACCAAATCCTGGTTCAACAGTCATAACTAGTAACATATCTATTTCAGGCAAAATATCGATGAAAGGTTCTATAGGGGTCGCTGGTCTAAGTGCTAAACCAACTTTGGAACCGATTTTATGAATTTCACGAGCCAATCTGATAGGTGCTGTTGCTGCTTCTGCGTGGAAAGTAACAGATTCACAACCTACCTCAGCATATTCTATAGCCCAACGATCTGGATCTTCAATCATCAAATGAGCATCAACTGGAATTATATTACTTTTCACTACAGCTTCAACTACTGGTAATCCCCATGATAAATTAGGCACAAAATGATTATCCATTACATCCACATGCGCAAAATCAGCATTCCTAATTTTATCCAACTCGCCACGTAAATTAGCTATATCACAGTTAAGAATTGATGGAGAAATAGTTACAGACATCGTTGTCACCTTTATTTACTAGTTATTTAAACCACAAGTTACACAATTATCATAAAGTGGATAAGCACTAATTACAAGCTAGTGTTGTTATATGCGCTTATATACTTTAGTAAACTCTTAGGTCTATATGTTTTAATACGGTAAGTGCTTTCCATAGATAGAATTTACTTATGCACTACCAAACGTAAGCAGATAGAAGAATAGCAAAATTTGGTCAGTAATTAGCTAAAATACAGCTCATTATTTTTAAATACTTATTTACTACCTGTCACGTTTTACGAAAATGTGTTTTACGAAATGTAAAGCTTATTTTTTGACTATTAACGCTAAAAACATACAGTCACTATCATGCATATGTGTCCAAAGTTGCAAATACGGTCCCTCACCTAAATCTAGTTCTTTATCAGGTATCAAGTCTTTTGCAACTTCAACTGCATTAATAACCATAGCGTCCTCATGTTTTTCCATAAAAGCACTAACCTGTGCATGAGTTTCAACTATATGAGGAGAACAAGTAACGTATGCTAATACCCCACCAGGAGCTAGTAATCTATAAGCATTTTCAAGTAATTCTTGCTGCAAAATACGTAGTTGTGCTAAATCTTTTATAGTTTTACGCCAACGTGACTCAGGTCTGCGTCTTAAAGCCCCTAATCCACTACAAGGTGCATCAACAAGTATTTTGTCATACAGTCCGTCAAGCTCTCTGCCGTCATTACAAACAACTTCATAAGTATTTGGATTTACAGATTTCAAAGTTTTAGCAACAAGCTCAGCTCTATGTGCTGAATACTCATTTGCTAGTAAGAACATTCCTTGTTCTTGAGCATAACAAGCCAGTAGTGCCGCTTTTCCTCCTGGTCCAGCACACATATCCAGCCATTTTCCTTCATCGGACCCTGTTTCGATATTTGCCAGAATCTGGGCGCAAAGCTGAGATCCCTCATCTTGAACAGCAGCAAGCCCGTCACGGATTGCTGGTAGTCGCCCAGGTGTTCCGTTTTCAATTACTACAGCGTCATAGCTTAATATTCCGGGACGAACATTAGTGTGTAAAATATTTTGTGCTTGTTCAGCTAAATCAGCAGGATGTATAAGATTTGGTCTAGCAACTAAGCAAACATATGGGTTTTGACAGTTAGCTTCCAGCAATTCCACTACTTCTTCAGCTGGCCTACCATTTTTCACCAAGCTGTCTTGTAATGCTCTAACTATCCAAGCAGGGTGAGAGTATTTAATGCTAAGTACTTCATCTTCACGTTTACCACTAAGGACAATTTCTTCCCATTCTTGTAGAGTTCTCTCACTCATTCTGCGCATTATAGCGTTTATAGTCCTAGCTGGACCATCAGTAGTTATATGTCTAGCTAAATCAACTGTCTCAGAAACAGCAGCGTGGGTTGGAATACGCATGGAAAATAGCTGATGTGCCCCTAATCTAAGCAAATCTATAACAGTTGAATCGAGCTTAGTTTTACCAGTATATGCTGTTTTTATAATCTCATCGTATAGAGCAAACATTCTAATCGTGCCATATGATAGTTCTGTGGCAAATGCGGCGTCACGTTTATTTAAGTATTTGTTCTTAATAATTGTTGGTAAAACTATATTCGCATATGCATCATCTTTACGAACAGCACTTAAACATTCAAAAGCAGCAAGCCTAGCTTTATCTACAGCCTTAGCTTTAGCTCTATATCCATCTGAATATTTTTTCCTAGGTGCTGTTGCCATATTTTTCCTTATTTATAATAAATGTAATTTTCCAAGAACCTATTGCTATTAATTCTACACAAGTAGCTTTACAATATAGAGTCAACTACAAATATAACTAATCTAAAAGAGCTAATCAAATTTCTAGATTACTTTCACAAATGCTAGGAACAAATAAACTACTAGTTATCAACACGTTAGTTAGTCATTAGTTCCAAAGTACTTTTCTCCCCTAAGACCTCTAGCCCAGTCAGCGGCATTCATCCAAGACTTTCCTGAAGGTGCTACCCTAGTTAAAAGAAGATTATTAGTTTTAGTTCCAACATAAACACTTCTCTTTGTAATTTTTAATTCACCAGGAGCTAAATCATTTTCTTCTGCCAAAGTTAATGGGGCAATCTTTATGCGTTTATTATCAATGAAAGTATATGCTCCCGGTTGGTCAGTAACAGCCCTAACTAAAGCTTCAATTTCTGTAGCTGATTTATTAAAGTCTATTTCTCCCATATTAGATGGAATTTTTGGAGCTAAAGTAACCCCTTCTTCTGGTTGAGGAAGTGGTGTTTGACCAGCAAGTATTTTATCTAGGCTCTCAAGCACAAGCCCAGCTCCACTACTACCCAACTCTTCTAATAGCTCAGAAGAAGTTTTCTCGCCCACACTCGTTTGTAAACTAGCATACACAGGTCCAGTGTCAAGCCCTTGTTCAAGTTGAAAAACGCAAGCCCCAGTTACAGTATCAGAATTCATAACTGCGTATTGCACAGGAGCTGCTCCTCTCCAGCGTGGTAGTAGAGAAAAATGCAGATTTATCCAGCCGTATTTAGGCATTTCTAGAACTTTTTTAGGTATCAAATTACCATAAGCCACAACTACAGCTACATCACAGTGTAAATCACTTATTATTTGTTGTGACTGTTCATCTTTTAACGATTTTAATGTGAGTACAGGTATATTGTTTTCTTTAGCCTTTATGCTAACTTCTGATTCAACAAGTTTTCTACCACGACCGCTAGGAGCAGGTGGTCTAGTTAAAACAGCAACAATCTCATGTTCACTATCAATCAGCGCTTGTAAAGTAGGCACTGCGTTCTTTGGTGTTCCAGCAAATAAAATACGCATTAAACTATTAAAACATAAAATACTAGGTTTTTACATTTACCACAGCTGAATAGGGTCTACTTGAGTCCTAATTCTAGGTAATTTTTTCAAACTTCTGTACGCTATATATTCTTTTAGTAAGTTAAGTAAATTTTTACTTTCAGCAATACTGCTTTTACAAATCGTTAAAGCTTGATTATTAGGTTTAGAAATCACTCCTATGGTTTCAAAACCATTGTCTTCAATATGTTTAATACAATCTGTAATTTGCTGATGGTTACCGAATAAACTAATAAACTTGCTATGAGGCGGTAATTGTAGCTCTTTACGTTCAGTCAAAATTTCATCTAAGATTTTATTTGTGTTCCAGGTCTGTAAGTTTATAGCTACATTATTTTCAATATTGCCATCAATAACTACTGTACCATTTTGTCTAGTTAGTCCAACAATGTTATACCAGCGCCTAAAACTTTCTGTTTGTGCCCAAAATGTTGGCAATTCATATATAGTTTCTATATCTAAAATTATTGAAGCTGCATAGCCGTTTATTGGTATAGGTTCTGCTCCTGGTGTTGCTACTATTATTCTGCTTCTATCATCTATATAATCAGTTATTGGAGTAGTTGCATTTGAAAGCAGGATTGGAACAGATGGGAACATTTTTCCTAAATCGTGCATCGTTTTATTATCACCAGATCTAATGGCTTTAAAATCATCATTTTTACACTTACTACATTGATAGTGATCGTAAATTTTCCCACAGTTAATACAGGTAAATAAGTTATCGTTTTGCATTGATACTAAATGTTTACATTTTGAACACACAGGTACTAGAGAACATTTTTTACACACAACTTTTGAAAAATACCCTCTAGTTCCAACTTGTACTAATACAGGACCTTTTTCTAGAGCATTTTTTATAGTTTCATATGAGTAAGAGCTTATTCGATGGTAAGGCTCTATATTGTCGAGTAGTTGTGTACATACAATTTTTGGGGCTATCATCCTAGCGTGTTGCGGAGTAATTTCTAGCGGAATAGCCCATTTTAAATTTTCAAGCTGACGCATATAAATACTCTTATTAAAACCAGCAAGTATTAAAGCTAGTTTCTCATTTATACTACGTTGAATTGCAACTTGACGAATATTTATATAAGGAGATTTTTGGCTTTGATAGTTCAAGTTAGCGTCATCAAAACAAATAATTAAGCCTAAATCTCGAGCAGGAGCAAAAACAGCGTTCTGCGTGCCTAAAATTACTCTAGCTTGCCCTGTTAAAACTTTTAAAAAGTTCGTATATTTTACAGAACCTGTATCTTCTGAGTATATTGTTGCAATATTTTTATCTGAAATGTATTTCTTCAAAAAAGAGTGGACTAGATCTGATTGTTTTTTAGTTGGTAACAATATGATTACTTGTTTATTAGTCTTTAATGTAATAAAAGTCGGTAGCAATATCGAATATACCCAGTTTAACAAATCTGTACCATAATAAGATCTAAGTGTAATAGTTGCTTTTACAGGAAGTGAATTTTCAAGGTTTTTCAGCAAAACTTCACCATTTATATACTGAGTTATTGCTTCTTTAGGAATATCGTCTACATTTACTTCACAGTCTGATAAGTCAGGAGCAAATTTTTTTTCAACTCTAATTTGTCTGTTTTGCACAGCTATTTTTACTATCTCACTCGTGTTAGTCAAATACAGCTGAGCAGTTTTTTTAGCTAACTCATATATTTCAGGTGTGAGTAAAGAGTATTTTGAATCCACACTTTTTATTTGCAAAAGTTTTTCTGGATAATCGTAAGTATATCCATGTTCTATTATCCAGCCTTGCAAATTTCTATTAGAAAAAGGAACAGTAACAGGAATTCCAAAAGCAATACTATTTACATTATCAGATGGGACTTCATAATCGAAAAGCCTATCCATATGTGGCATAGGTAAATCTAACAATACTTTGACTACGTATTTCTTCAGTTTAGATTTGTTTTGAGCATAGTCAAATAAAGTATGCGACACCATCGTATCAGCACTTAAATTGTTTGTTTCTTTATCAAACATTCTCGCCTCACAACGATGAAACTCTTAGTCCTCAATGTAATCTTGTAAAGTATCTAATATTGTAGTAGCAATATTTGTTTTTGTGGAATTATTTTGTGAAAGCACTTCGCCTTCTTTATTTATTATATATACACTATTGGTATCTTTATCAAAGCCTTGTGATTTACCTACAGGATTTATAACTAAAAGATCACAATTCTTACGCGAAATTTTTTCCCTACCATAGCTTAGAATCGTTTCTTCGTCCCCTGTTTCTGCAGCAAAACCAACGATTACTTTTTGTTTATCTAAACTATTTTTTAGTGAAACTTCTTTTAAAATGTCCTTAGTCTTTACTAAAGTTAAGTTCATTTCATCTATGTCATGTTGCTTTTTTATTTTAGTATCTGATGGAGATTTAACAGTCCAATCTGAAACAGCAGCACACATCACTATAATATCGTGGTCGTCATATTGTTCAAGAACTCTATCATACAAATCGCTTGCAGTTTCAACTTTTAAGATACTAATATCATTTGAAATATCAGATAATAAATCATCTTTAATATTACAAGCTAACAAAGTCACTTTTGCGCCACGTTTTTGTGCTTGCTTAGCTATAGCAATACCTTGTTTACCGCTACTACTATTAGATATGAATCTAACAGGATCGATGTATTCTTTAGTGCCTCCAGCAGTTATAAGAATTCTTTTATCTGTATAGTCTTTGTCGTATAAAGTAGCTAAACTTTGCTCAACTATATAGTTCTCATCAGCTAAACGACCCTTACCTATATCACCATTGGTAAGCTCACCTACTACTGAATCAATAATATTGATTCCAAATTGTTTCAAAGTTTTTATATTTCGTTTAGTAGCAGGATGCTCATACATATTTGTATGCATAGCTGGCGCAACACTAATAGGTTTGCTAGTAGCTAATAGTATTGCTGATAATAAATCGTCAGCGACACCACTAGCCATCTTCGCTATAAAGTTAGCGGTTGCTGGAGCAATTATAATTAAGTCAGCCCAATTAGCTAGTTCAATATGCCCATAATTAGGAACATGCTCAAATATATCATGGGAAACAGGATTATCAGACAATGCCCTAAAACTTGTTTCCCCCACCATTTTCAAAGCGTTTTCAGTTGGAACTACAACTACTTCATGACCTTGTTTTTTGAGCTGACGTAAAATATTTAAGCTTTTAAACGCAGCAATACCGCCCGTAACACCAAGTATTATTCGAGCGGTACCCATAAAAGAATTCTTTCTATTCAGCTGCATTACCTTCTTGATAAATCAATTCTAGTTTATCTTCATTAATTTCACGCAAAGCGATCGAAAGTGGTTTGCAGTCTGGATCTGTTTGTACTAGAGGACCTGTCATTTCTAACATGCCATCTTGAAGCTGCTGATTGTAAGTATTAATCTGACGCGCTCTTTTTGCAGCGTACACAACTAAAGCATACTTTGACTCAACGTTTCTTAGTAAATCGTCAATTGGAGGATAAATAACACCTTCAGGTTTAGGTAGTACTCCCGACATATCCCAGCCTTCATTTATTCTATTTTATATAACTCTACTTGGGTTATTTTACTATATTTCTTTATTAAAATCTATGAAGTTCTATTTCAAATTCATAATAGTTGCTATTTCGTCCACTGCGTTTTCGAGGATATCATTGACAACTACATAGTCGAACTCATCTTGTGCTGCCATTTCAATTTTGGCTGTTTCTAGACGTTTGGTAACATTTTCTATATCTTCAGTCCCACGCCCTACTAGTCTTTTTTCTAGCTCTTGCCAGCTAGGTGGAGATACAAAGATATAAGTTGCACGCTCACCCATTATCTCTTTTACTTGGCGAACACCATCTAAATCAATTTCGAGGATACAAGGCTTACCGTTTTCTAAAGCTTTTTCAACAGGCTCTAAAGGAGTGCCATAATAGTTTAGTCCATGCACAAAAGCGTATTCTAAAATTTTCTTTTCTTTAACTAAAAACTCAAACTTTTCTTTATCAACAAAATAGTAATGTACGCCGTCTTGTTCACCAGGGCGAGGCAATCGAGTAGTCATTGAAATAGAGAGAAAAATATTAGGGTAACTCTCTATTAGCCTACTTACTATTGTTCCTTTACCAACCCCACTTGGACCAGCAATAACATACAGTTTTTCAGACACGAGTTACCCCATTAATTATTTTTCAGCTTTAGCTATAGCATCTAGGATACCATTTATAAAGATTGGAGACTGATCAGTAGAAATTGCTTTGGCAATACTAATTGCTTCGTCAATCACCACAGCATCGTCAACATCGTCATTAAACAGTAGTTCCCAAACACCTACACGCAAAATAGCTCTATCTACGTTAGCTATACGATCTAACTCATGGTTTATCAAATAAGTTGAGATTGTATCATCAATCTTCAAAATATTATCAGCAACCCCTGAGACGATTTCTTCAGCAAAAGCTGGTAAGTCACTCATAGCTGGAGACAAAATTTTGCGCTCTGCTAACAAGGATAAGATTGAATCAGCACTATCACATATACCTTTTTGATCAGCCTCAAAAATAATATCGACAGCGCGTTTCCTTGCTTTAGTTCTAGATGTAAAGTTTGTGTTTCTCATTAGTCGTTTACGCGTGAGATATATTCGCCAGTACGTGTATCAACTTTGACCTTAGTACCTGTTTCTAGGAACAAAGGAACCTGAATTTCGTATCCTGTTGAAATAGTTGCAGGCTTTGTACCAGCTGATGAACGGTCACCCTGTAGACCTGGTTCTGTGTAAGTAATTTCTACTACGACAGAAGATGGTAGGTCAACAAATAAAATATTACCTTCGTGCATTGCAACAATAACATCTTGATTTTCTAGCAAGAAGTTACGAGCGTCACCAATAACATCAGAAGGAATCAAAAGCTGATCAAAAGTCTCAGAATCCATGAATACGTAATCATTACCATCTTGGTACAAGTATGTCATATCACGACGATCAACTGTTGCTGTTTCGACCTTGATACCAGCATTGAAAGTCTTATCTACAATTTTTCCTGAAAGAACATTCTTAATCTTTGTACGAACGAAAGCTGGGCCTTTACCTGGCTTTACGTGCTGAAATTCTACTACTGACCATAGTTGACCTTCAAGATTTAGAACCATACCGTTCTTCAAGTCATTAGTTGTTGCCACTTTTTTTCCTAACTATATACAAGATTTAACCTATTAAAGGGTACAGTTTTAAGCATTTTTTTTCAATTGCAACATCAAAGTTTCCAAGCTTTTAACAGGATTATCGTGTAACTATTTCTAAAATTGTATAAGTATTTGAAATATTTATAAGCCAAACGCATAACGCTGAAACAGTTATAAATGGAGCAAAAGCAATATCTTTTTTCACAGACTTACTAGCCAAGATAACATATATTATTAGCAAGAAAAGAGCAAAACCATAAGCATAAACTGCATATATCCAACTAAAACTACCTACCCACAATAAGTAGCCAAAACAAAGTTTTATATCCCCCATACCAATATGTAGTTTCGTAAAAACTACAACTAAAGTCATTACTATCAACATGACAAATACTATAAAAGCGTTTATAAGATAGTGTGTGCTTAGGTGAACAAAAGAGTATATGAAAATACTAATAAAAGCAGTAATAATAGATAGATAAGATAAAAGATTAGGTACTTTGTATATGTTTAAATCAGTTATGCTAACAAGTATACAAATGCCAAGAAAAACGCTTGCAATTACACTTGCGTAATCCCCATAACTCCAAGCTATAAATATGCTAGCAAAAACAGAAAAGAAAAAAGCAATTAAAAATTTATGATTAGGTAAGGGATTGTGAAAGCCGTTTTTCTTGAAATATGAATCAATATAGTTTCCACCACATATGCAAGAAATTATACCAATTAATGTCACTAATAACATTGATAATAAAACATTCATTGGCATTCCTTTAACTGCGGTGGGTCTACAAATGTAACAAATATAAATAGTACATATTCGAGAACAGATATACTACTCTGACAATTTTCTTATTCTAATCTATCTAAAGGCTAATTCAAAAACTTTCTTTTTTACTACGTTAATATCGTCTTCAAAAATGTCTCCAAATATTACTTTTAACGACATTAAAGTTTGGTAAAACAAAATTGTAAATGGACTAACTACTTTAGATCCATCTTGCATAGATTTGACTATAAACTCTGAAGGATAAGTATCAGTTCTTATCTGAACAGCTACACTATTTTTCTTTGAGCTATAGTGTTTTTTCCAATAAGTATTTTCATCATTTTTCAAATAACTAATTATTAAGTCAGCCTCATTTAGAAAGTCTTTCACAATATTAGGAGCAATATAAGGTAAAGGCTCCACAGCTATACCATTTCTATTAGCTATAGCATAGGGGTTATTTTTCCCAGCATAATTTTCTGAAAGTAAATAAATACTGCCTATTTGTTTTTCAGCACAACTAACTATAGCAGAAGAAATACAAGCAGAATTTCCCATAATTACAGCTTTATCAAAAGAAGTAATCCTATTATTTTCCTCACAAGTTCGATCTATTGCAGTGCTAAGTCCGTAAATACTTGTATTAAAAGCAGTTTTCATACCTGAAGTATTTATAATCAAATTAGCATTACGTGTAAGTTTAACTGAATCGTCAGCAAAATCTACACAATTTATAAACTTATCAGCAAGGCAAGAATCTATATGTAAAGCTTTACAAGTTGGTTCAATATTGTCTAAGACTTGCTTATAAAAATCATCAGATTTATACTCAAATTCTTCGTCCAAAGTTAAAGTTTTAAACTGAACTTTCAAATCATATAACTCATAAAAAGCTTTTAGTATCTTATAGAAATTGTTGTGTTCCAAGCTAGATGAAGTAACTAGAACACAACAATCTTTATTTTCAATAGACATTTTAATATTTTCTACTGACAAACATCTGCATGAGTTTTACAGAATTCTTTTAGTTTTTCTGTGTTAGCTTTCTGTTCATCAAGCGTAGAAGCAAATAGAGTTTCACCTGTATTCAAGTCCACTGTTACAAAGTATAACCAGTTACCATCGGATGGACTCATAGCAGCTTTAATTGCTTTTTCACTAACAGCACCGATAGGTGTAGGAGGTAAACCTGTGTGAATATAAGTATTATAAGGAGTGTCCTTAGCAATTTCATCTGCTGTAGGTATACCACCAAACTTGCCTAAACCGTACAAAACAGTCGAATCCATCTGAAGCTTACCACGTACTTCATTGTCCTCGCTTGAAATTCTATTCTCAATAACTCGAGCAACCATTGGATAGTACTTATCTTGGTTTACTTCACGTTCAATTATTGATGCTTTTGTAAGAATTTCTTTCCACTTGTCATGTGGTACTTTCAAATCTTCCAAAGTCTTTTTAGTAATTGCAACCATGCTCTTCAAAACATCAACTGGCTTATCATCTGGTGAAATAGTATAAGTCTTAGGAGCAATCCAACCTTCAAGGTTTCCATTAGCTTCTTCAGGAAGATCTATTGAGTTAGGGTTAGCAATTACATCACGTATATCTTTTTCAGAAAAACCAGCAACTTTTACAATGCGTTTAATAACTTGTTCAAGAGCAAATCCTTCTGGAATAGTAATTTTCAAGTCAATCTTATTCTTTGGATCTAGCAAAGCTGCAACAGCATCAACTGCACGCATTTGTTTCTTTAACTTATAAACACCAGGTTGAATAGAAACCGAAGCAGCATTAGAAGTAAAAGCTTTAATAAACACATCTGTGGAAGCAACAACCTTAGCATTATACAAAGAATTAGCTATATCTGTTCCAGTTTCGTTGTTATGAATCGTAACTTTTACAGTACCAGTTCCAGGTCCCGCATAGTCAGAAGGAGCAAATAACGAATCCTTTAAAAATGTATAAGAGAAAAACGCTGCAAATAGTATAAAAACAAATACAACAGGTATAACTAACTTAGAGTGCTTCTTTTTTTTACGTACCGAATGTGCAGCACGACGTGAAGGATATCTATTAGTATTATCCACTTTTCCTCACTTACAAATATATTTCAATTCCTGCAGGCTGATTATTCTTCTTCTCATATTCTAACGCATTTTCAAGAATATATGTTGCAGCAACTTGATCAATTATACTCTTATGCGTATTTCTACGCTTTCCAGCTTCCAATAAACTAGCGTGTGCACTAACAGTAGTTAGGCGTTCATCCACCAATCGGACGGATAGTTCAGGAAGAGCTTGTTTCAACTTTATTGCATATTTTTTAGCAGATTTAGCGGAAGTCCCTTGTTTACCGCTTAATAATACTGGGTAACCGACTACTATTTCAAAAGCGTTAAACTTTCTGACATATTTTACTATGGTTTTGATACCATCTTCATTAGATTCGTATCGTCTAATCACTCCAACAGGTACTGCCATAATTCCATCAATATCTGTTTTAGCAACGCCAATTCGGGCTTGACCTAAATCAAGCCCGATACGACAACCTTTACGAATATCAGTCATATTATATTGATGCTATGTCAGTCAATACAGCTTCTAGTGCTTGGTCAAGAACTCCTATGTTTTGACCTCCACCTTGTGCCATATCATCTTTACCGCCGCCACCGCCGCCTAGGCGTGTTGCTGCTTGTTTGACTAATAAACCAGCTTTAATACCAGCTTTACGAGCATTTTCATTTGTGGCTATAACGACCATTGCTTTATTATTCAAGTCACCACCAACAGCTACAACAGTTTTTTCACTATTTGGCAACTTATCACGCAAAGACATAACTAGCGTACGTAAATCATCAATATTTGATACTTTACCTACGTTATAGCTAGCACAAATAACATCGTTTACTTTGACAGCTTTTTCAACTATTGAATCAACTTGAGACAAAAGTTGGCTTTGACGTAAAGCGTCAAGTTCTTTTTCAGTTTCTTTTAGCTTTGCCATTATGCTGTCAACACGTGATACAAGTTCATCTTGCCTTGCTCCAAGAAGGGAAGAAAGCTGGGACACTAGAGCGTGTTCTTTAGCATTGAAACTGTATGCTCCATCACCAACAAGTGCTTCAATACGACGTATACCTGAACCAATGGAAGACTCGCCTAGCACTGTTATGCGACCAATGTCACCAGTTCTTTTTACGTGTGTACCACCACAGAGTTCTCTAGACCAGTCACCACCAATTGAGACAACACGTACTCGTTTGCCATATTTTTCACCAAATAATGCCTGTGCTCCTAGAGCTTTAGCTTCGTCCAGATCCATAATTTCGTCTGTAACTTCAAGGTTTTCAGCTAAGCGAACATTTACTTCTTCTTCGAGATCATTTACGAAAGAAGTACCTAAAGCACTAGGATTCCTAAAGTCAAAACGCATACGTGATGGCGAGTTTTCACTACCTGCCTGTGTTGCTGATTTACCTAGGTGCTCCATAATTACTTCATGTACCATATGTGTGGCTGTGTGTGCACGAGCAATATCTAAACGACGCTTCGTATCGATTTCGGCTACAGCATTCTCATCCAAAGCAATAGTTCCCTCAATCAAAGTACCGCGATGTACTGGAACGCCTTTAACTGGAGCTTGCACATCGTGAACTTCAACCAAAGCACCACCAGCAAAACGGATATAACCTTGGTCTGCTAGCTGTCCACCCATCTCAGCATAGAAAGGTGTCTGATCTAGTACTAGTTCTACTTCAGCAGGAGCAGAAACAACCGGACTTGGCTTTCCATCAACTAAAATAGCGATAACTTTGCTCTCAGTTGTACTATCTGTATAACCTAGGAATTTAACTGGTTCAGCCAAATTTTGCATAATTTCGTTGTAAACTCTAGAGTCAACGTGACCAGTTTTCTTGGACAAGGCATCAGCACGAGCACGTTCTTTTTGCTCAGTCATAAGCTCACGGAAACGCTTTTCGTCAACCTTTACTCCCTGCTCAGCAGCCATTTCCAAAGTCAAGTCAATTGGGAAACCATAAGTATCGTGCAATTGGAATGCTTCTTCACCTGATAGCAAAGTCTGGTTGTCTTTCTTAACTTTTTCAACAGCAACATCCAGAATTGTTGTACCAGCATTCAAAGTCTTACGGAATGCTTCTTCTTCAGCAAAAGCAACATTTGAAATTGTTTCAAAATTAGTTTCAAGCTCAGGATAAGACTCTTTCATGGAGTTCATAGATACTGGTAGCAAATCTGGTAATGTAGCAGCATCTACTCCAAGTAGTTTCATTGACCTTACTGCCCTACGTATTAGGCGACGCAAAACATAGCCACGACCATCATTGCCTGGACGCACACCATCGTTAATAAGCATCATAGCACTACGTACGTGGTCTGCTACAACACGCATACGTACATCATCTATACTCTTGCATGAAGTATCTAAGCCATATTTTTTACCTGAAATTTCTTCAACAGCTCCGATAACAGGAAAAACTTCATCAGTTTCGTACATGTTATCTTTGCCTTGTAGTAAGAAAGCTAAACGTTCAAGCCCTAAGCCTGTATCAATAGCTTTTGCATCTAATTCGCCAAGCAAAGGATAGTCTTTTCCAGTTCCCTCACCACGCATATACTGGTCAAATACTAGGTTCCAGACCTCTAGGAATCTATCACCAGCTTTGTCTACAAGTGGACCCCCATCTGGACCATAACTAGGACCACGATCATAATGTAATTCAGCACAAGGACCAGCAGGACCGGGCTGTCCTGTATCCCAGAAAATTTCGTCACGCGGTAGTTTCTGTAAGTGAGCAGGATCTAATCCTATTTTATTCAACCATAGGGATTCAGCTTCATCGTCTTGTTCCCAAATCGTAACCCAAATTTTATCGCCATCTAGACCGTATTTACCTTCGTTTACATCACCGGTGAGCAAATCCCATGCATAGGTAATAGCACCTTCTTTGAAATAATCACCAAATGAGAAGTTACCACACATTTGAAAGAAAGTACCGTGGCGTGTAGTTTTTCCAACTTCTTCAATATCATTTGTGCGAATACACTTTTGCACGCTGGCAGCACATGGCCAAGGAGCTGGCTGTGTGCCAACAATGTAAGGAATAAACGGAACCATGCCCGCAATAGTGAATAAAATAGATGGATCCGGTGAAATCAAGGGTACTGATGGGCAAATCTCGTGTCCATTTTTCTTAAAATAATCAAGCCATCTGTTACGAATCTCAGCTGTACGCATAGTTCCTCTAGTCCTAGAATAAATTGATAATTACTAAATAAAACTAAAATTAATCAGTATATTTCATACGAGTATTTACTTCTTCTACTGATTGTTCAACGGGAGCAAATACATCATAAAGTTTTTCTTCATGTTCATGGTAGTTACGATTAAACTCATCTGCATATTTCTTAACAAATTTCCTACCTTGCGGAGTGGATAATACTGCACCAACTCCAGCCACCAATACGCCTAAAAAAATTAATTTCTTCATTACTTATCGTCCTTGTTAATACGCATAGTTTTACGCACTGCATAACTAAAAGCAGCTACTTTGATCAAAGGTTTACCCACAGTTGACGAAAGTAGAGTTGACATCGCAGAAGCATCTTGAGCAATTTCACTAGCACTACGTGTAATAACGTCCACATTTTCCAACTGACCATTTGCTAGCTCAATAGTTTCAGTGGCTTCATTAGATATTTTCCTAATACCTATAGTTAGCTCATCAATGCTTTTGCCAAGTTTTATCAAAGGTATAGCACAAGCTATAACAAAAATAGCAAATGCAATAGCAGCTATTAGCTGTGCAATTTCTGAAAAAGACATATCTCTTTTCTTTCTAAATATTCAGTAAAATTGAATCTATCTGAAATTCTACTACTATTCTAATAGGTTTTAGAGTTTTTACAAACATCAAAGAAAATACTTTAAAAGAAAAGAGTCTCGAGAAAACACATTCGTAACTCTCGAGACTCTTTTTTATAAAAAAGAATTAACGTGAATAGTGTTCAACGACAAGCTGAACATCACAAATTACTGGAACTTGTACACGCTTTGGACGAGCTACTAGCTTAGCTGAAAGCTTTTCTAGAGTAACATCTAGATATTCAGGAACATCTGGCAAAACATCACGGTGTGCACCAGCTGCTGCAACCTGGAATGGAACCATTGTCTGGCTCTTTGCTTTAACCTGAATAACCTGTCCTGGCTTTACGCGGAATGATGGGCGGTCAACAAGTTTACCATCAACTAGAATGTGACGGTGAACAACTGCCTGACGTGCCTGTGCAATTGTGCGAGCAAAACCACTGCGTAGAACAAGAGCATCCAAACGCATCTCTAGTAATTCAACCAAAACTTCACCAGTCAAACCTGTTGTACGGTTAGCTTCAGCAAAGTAACGACGCATTTGTGCTTCACGAATACCGTACTGTGCACGTAGACGCTGCTTTTCCTTCAAACGAACAGCATAGTCAGATTCACTGCGCTTGCGAGCACGACCATGTTCACCTGGACCATATGGACGCTTTTCAAAATAACGAACAGCTTTAGGTGTCAAAGCAATACCCAAAGCACGAGACATACGCACCTGACGGCGTGAACGGCTTGATGCCATATTCTTTTCCTCATTCTTCCTGTACTTAACAAAAGTTCATATTTCCCATTTTGGAAAATATTGGGTCAGCCTATAGGCCAAGACCCCAGGTTGCGGATATAGTAAACACAACTTATATACTATAACTTATTTTTCAAGAAATTTCGAAGATTAAACACTATATTCTTAAATTTTTTCTCTTCACCGTTTTCACTAGGACTATAATAAACTGTACCGAGTAAATCATCTGGCAAATACTGTTGATCAGTAATATTATTTGGATAGCTATGCGGATATTTGTATCCGACACCATGTCCTAAACCTTTAGCCCCTTTATAATGTGCATCTTTTAAGTGTAAAGGAACAGTTTTACCTTTCCCTTTACGAACATCACTTATAGCGCTATCTATAGCAGTGTAAACACTATTAGATTTTGGTGACAAAGTTAGATAAATAACCGCTTGAGTTAAAATAATACGGGCTTCAGGAAAACCTACTTTGTCACAAGCAGTAGCTGCTGAAACAGCAACATTCAAAGCGTTAGGATTAGCCATACCTATATCTTCACTAGCTGAAATCATGATACGCCTAAGGATAAACCTTATATCTTCCCCACCTTCAATCATTCTAGCTAAGTAATGCAAAGCAGCATCTACATCACTACCTCTAATGGACTTTATAAAAGCTGAAACAATGTCGTAATGCTGATCCTTATCGTATTTAACATCAGCAGTATTTGAAACAGATAAAACAGTCTCACGATTCAAAACGCTAGCTTCTGATGAAGCTTTAACAGCACAAGCCTCAAGAATAGTCAAAGCTTTACGGCAATCTCCTGCTGACAAACTCACAATAATTTCTAAAGCACCATCTTCATACTGAATAGTCTTATTCAGCCCTCTTTCATCTTCCAAAGCTCGCTGAAGTAGTGTTTTAATATCCTCATCAGTATGTGCTTGTAAAGTAAGTAATATTGAACGCGATAGCAAAGGTGAATTAATTGAAAAATGAGGATTTTCAGTAGTAGCAGCTATCAAAATTACCCAATGATTTTCAACAGCTGGTAGTAACGCGTCCTGCTGAGCTTTTGAAAAACGGTGTATTTCATCTATAAATAAGACTGTCTGAACTTTCTCACCAATAAGTTTATATTTAGCGTTATCAATTACGTCACGAACTTCTTTTACTCCAGAGCTAACTGCTGATAACTCAACAAATTCTCGCATAGGGTTATTAGCAACTAGATAAGCTAAAGTTGTCTTTCCACACCCTGCAGGCCCCCACAAGATAACAGAAGAAGCCTGATTTACGTTGCCTTCTATGAGATTTCGCATTACAGAAGAAGGCCCAAGTATATGCTTTTGCCCAATTATTTCATCGATATTCTTAGGACGCATACGTACAGCAAGAGGCGCCATAGGATCGTAGTCAACTCTACCTTTATCATCCAATATGGAAGAATCAAATAAATCCATGGCACCTGCCTACTATATGTAAATATTGAGTTAAAACATCAAGAGTGGTTTTTATAAATCACGAATTGCTCGCATAGCATTCTTACGATTAACTTTATCTAGGCGATCAATATATAGCATACCCTCTAGGTGATCCATTTCGTGTTGTAAGCAACGACCCATTAGTTCTTCACCTTCAACAATAACTTCTTCGCCCTTTAGGTTAGTACCTACTACTTTTGCATACCATGCACGCTTAGTTGGATACCATAGACCTGGGACTGATAAGCAACCCTCATCGCCGTCTTGATATTCATCTTCAGAAAACTCAACCATGCGAGGATTCAAAACGTAGCCAATGTCACCATCAATATTCCAAGAAAATGCTCGTAAACCCACACCTATTTGGTTAGCTGCAAGACCTGCACGACCGTCCATGTCGACGGTTTCTAGCAAATCAGTAACTAGTGATTCGATGTTTTCATCAATTTTTTCAATCCAGTCACAAGGTGTGCGTAATACTGGATCTCCAACTATACGAATATCTCTAATTGCCATTACCTAGCTCCTCTAAAGCATCATTAACTAGTTTTTCCAAAGTAGATACAGCTTCTTCAATTGGAACTTCAATTGACTCACCAGTTGCACGAGTTTTAATTTCTACCAAGCCATTTTCTAGACCACGACCAACAACTAGAATATAAGGAATTCCTAGTAATTCAGCATCTTTAAATTTCACACCTGGTGAAACTTTAGCTCTATCGTCTACAAGTACATCTAGTCCAGCTTTATCCAAAGATTCAGCCAGCTTAGCGCTAGCTTGCGCTATTTCTTCACCTTTTCCAGCACTAACTAAGTGTACTTTGAAAGGAGCAACAGCAACTGGCCAAATAATACCCTTGTCATCGTGGTGAGATTGAACTAAAGCCGCTAGAACACGTGAAATACCAATACCATAAGATCCCATAGTAACAACTTGAGACTTACCATTTTGATCTAGAACAGTTAGACCCAAAGCTTCAGCATATTTGCGACCTAAAGCAAATATATGACCAATTTCGATACCTGTGTCTAGGTACAAAGGTCCAGATCCATCTGGAGCTAAGTCACCTTCTAAGACTTCACTAGCTTCAATAGTTCCGTCAACTTCAAAGTCACGTCCCATAACAGCATTGTAAACGTGGTGTTCAGCTTTATCTCCACCCATAATCCAAGAAGTACCTTTTACAATTCTTGGATCAACTAAGAAACGTATTGAACCACAAATGTTGCCATTTTCATCAACTGTACGTTCTTGGGAGTTTGGACCAACATTTTTAAAACCAATATAGCCCTTTACTAGTTCAGGGTGAGCTTTGATATCTTCCTCTGTTGCCATCTCAACTTCTGCTGGAGAAACATTTGCTTCCAATCGTTTCAAGTCAAGTTCACGGTTACCTGGGATACCAACTGCTATAAGTTCACGTTCACCATCTGGGTGCTTTAAAGCTACTATCAATACCTTCATGGTATCGCTAGCTTCCCATGGACGATCTTGCCTAGGATATAGTTCATTTGATCGTTCAACTAGCAAATCGATTGTGGTAGCATTTGGTGTTTCTAGCCATTTAGCTTCAGCAATGTTACTAGCATCAACTTCATCTGGGACAACAGTTGTGACAGCTTCAACGTTGGCAACGTAGCCACCTGCTGAACGAACAAAAGTATCCTCACCTATTTCTGTTGGGTGTAAAAATTCTTCAGAACGAGAACCACCCATAGCTCCAGATGTCGCTTTAACTATTACGTATTCCAAATCTAAACGCTTAAAAATTTTCTCGTAAGCACCACGCTCAGACGCATATGACTTACTCAATCCTTCGTCATCTATATCAAAAGAGTAAGCGTCTTTCATAACAAATTCACGTCCACGTAATAAACCAGCACGTGGGCGAGCTTCATCACGATATTTTGTCTGTATTTGATATAAAGTACATGGCAAATCTTTATATGATGAATACATATCTTTTACTAGCAAAGTAAACATTTCTTCATGAGTAGGTGCTAGAAGATAGTCGTTACCACGGCGATCGTTTAACTTAAATAGATTAGGACCGTATTCTGTCCACCTATTAGTTGCTTCATAAGGCTCGCGAGGTAGTAAAGCGGGGAAATGTACTTCTTGTGCACCGATAGAAGCCATTTCTTCACGCACAATATTTTCAATTTTACCTAAAACACTCAATCCTAACGGTAACCATGTGTAGATACCTGGAGCAACGCGGCGAATATAGCCAGCACGGACAAGCAACTTATGACTAGCGACCTCAGCATCTGCTGGGTCTTCACGCAAAGTCTTTACAAACATATTAGACATACTTTTTAACATAAAGCTATTCTATATGTTTTTACTAAAAATGGCACATTAATTTTCAAGCAATTCGTCTGTATTATCAATGTTTCCGTTTAAAATGGGGAGTTTCGCTCAGTGAAAAATAAGATATAGTACTTTCAGCTTTAAATTTATCTATTCGTTTAGTAAAACTAAAACTTTTATAAATCATAGTTTGTATAAGCAAATTGAACACTATCAAACCAATTTAAACTACTTTCTACATTAGGCGTATTCAAGTGCACATTTAGTTCGATTTTTCTTTACGTATTTGTCGTTACATGAGCTTTTCTATATGCACATTTTATTACAGCAAATTTGAATTTTAAAAAGATAGAGCGCCCACTCTATTTAAAAGTAGACGCTCTTAGAATAATTACATAATCTACATTAGATTAATAGATTAATTCTTTCTTTTACGAGCCACAAGAACTGCTCCTGCACCAATTGCGGCCATAGCACCTAGCAATGCTAAGTTGTCTCCAATATAAATACCTGTAACAGGCAATTTTGGTTTTTCAACCTTTGGTGGTACTGATGGTACCGATGGCTTTGGTGTCTCAGGAGGAGACGGCGGAGTCACCGGAGGCGCAGGTGGTACTGGAGGTACTGGTGGTGCAGGTGGTACTGGAGGTACTGGTGGCACAGGTGGTACTGGAGGTACTGGTGGTGCAGGTGGTACTGGAGGTACTGGTGGTGCAGGTGGCACAGGTGGTACTGGAGGTACTGGAGGTGCAGGTGGTACTGGAGGTACTGGTGGCACTGGAGGTACTGGTGGCACTGGAGGTGCAGGTGGCTTTGGAGGCTCAGGAGGAGCTGGAGGAACGTAAGTGTTAGTTACTTCCATTCCTTTTACAGTGCTTGTAAAGTTTTTAGGCACATACGGTTTACCATTTTCATCAACTTCTCTAACTGAATATATCCAAGGTTTACACTGACTATTAGTCTTTTCTAAATCTTTCCACGTAACAGTAACAGTATCAGAACCACTTACATCCATAAGTGCTGCTGAAGATACTGGCTGTGGTTCTTGTCCTTCAATATTTCTCAAGAGCTGCAAATTAACTTTAGGTTTTTTAACATCCCCACTTATTATCCACTTCTTTACACCTTGTTTTGTAATACCTTCTCGGTTTAGTGTTACAGTATTAGAGGTGTTAACCTTTTTACCATTGAACAACACGTCAGCACTATTTGTAATAGGTTTCTTAAATACAAGTTCTTCGCTGTCATTAATAATTGGTTTTACAGTAATAGTTAATTCTAATTCTCTTATAGGAGAATTAGGGTGTGCAAAATCGGCAGCATCAACTTTTAGATTAGTGAAATCTGTTATTTTAGCTGTTACCTCATTATTTACATTAGTTATTTCAACCGGAACAGATAATTCTTTTCCTTCACTTAGAACACGAGCAGTTACAGATAGAATCTTCAACTTTGGATCAATAACATCTTTAAAAGAATATGAATCTAAATTCGTATGTAAATCAGTAGCTTTTCCAGCTTTAAATCCCCAATTAGCATACATTGTGATTGGAGCTTTTACCTTGAAAGATAAAGTTTTGTTATCACATGGATCTGCTATCAAAGTAGTATGCGAAGTATTATTGTGCTCAATACTTTTTACAATCTTTGGTACTTTAGGTATATAAATTTTGAAAGGAGTTTTTCCAGGTACAGTTGATCCAGGAGCAGGACCATCCCCACCATTTTCGTTTTTACCGTTGAAAAATACTTCTCCTTTTTCTGTTACAGTAACTGTTATTGGCTTTACTACATTTACCCACTCATTTGGAACACTTTCAACTGTAAGAGTATAGGTACCTGCCGGTATGCTCTTATATGTGTGAGAAGCTCCATTCACGATTTCTTTGTATACAGTGCCATCTTTTTGGGAAACAAGTTTAGTCTTTACGCCAGATAGTAAATCACTTTGATTTGGTATTTTGTTTCCTGAGTCTCTAATGCCAAAAGTACTGACACTAAAAGCAAAACCTGGACAACTCAAGCCTTCAGCAAGATGAGAACCTGCTGGTAATTTTAATGGTTTAGTGTTCTTCTTTTCACGTACATAAATATTGGCATCATCAATCTTGCCTGCATTATAAATGCTATCAACGTTTTCTGATTCTACCCAATATTTGTATTTTAGTCCGTCAGCATTTTTTTCTGGAAGATTTTTCCAAATTAAAGAATACTTATAATCATTTCCATCAAGAATATAAGGATCTTCCGGACCGTTAGTTTTATTACTACCAACAGTTTCTACAGGACCATCACCCGCTTTACGTTTCAAAACAACGTCATAGTCCTTATAGTTATCGTCATCGTCTTCATCTAAATCTAACCAAAAAGCATTACTTTTAAAAGAACATTGGTTAGGATTAGCTGAATAGGCCTTAGGTTGGCTAGTCAAATTAACAATAGGCATTACTAAAGCAAATAGTATTGCAATTGTAAGTAAATATAACCCCTTCGACCTAGTATTTTTATAAAATTTCATCGATTTTCCCCTTTTCGTGTGTAAAATATACACAACAACGATAAAATTTTATCATATGTATGCAAGCTCTACATATTTACCCTTTTTTACTCCAACTAGAAGCTTTAAAAGTTGTAGTTTTTTTACTTGTAGCTATAGCAGGAATAACTGTTGGACTTCCAGTGCCCTCTACTAATCCTTCTTCTTCAGCAACTTTGGCAGCAAGTTCAATTAAGGTATCAACAATTTGTTCTTCTGGAACAGTTTTAACAACTTTACCTTTTACAAAAATTTGTCCCTTACCGTTACCAGACGCTACACCTAAGTCAGCTTCCCTGGCTTCACCAGGACCGTTTACAACACAGCCCATAACAGCTACACGCAAAGGAAAAGTAATGCCTTTAAGCCCTTCAGTTACTTCTTCAGCCAAAGTATATACGTCCACTTGGGCACGACCACAAGAAGGACAAGAAACAATTTCTAAAGTTTTCTCACGAAGCCCTAAAGACTGTAAAATACCTATACCAACTTTAACTTCTTCAACGGGGTCAGCAGACAGCGAAACACGGATTGTATCGCCAATACCTTGAGATAGTAAAGCCCCAAAAGCAGTAGCAGACTTTATAGTTCCTTGGAAAGCTGGTCCCGCTTCAGTAACTCCCAAGTGCAATGGCCAGTCCCCTTTTTCGCTCAGTAGTTGATAAGCTCGAACCATTGTTACAGGATCGTGATGTTTAACCGATATTTTGAAATCATGGAAATCGTGTTCTTCAAATAGTGACGCTTCCCAGACAGCTGATTCTACTAAAGCTTCAGGGGTCGGTCTGCCATATTTTTCAAGCAACGAAGGATGCAACGACCCAGCATTTACCCCAATTCTTATAGATACCCCATGATCTTTAGCACATTGAGCTATTTCTTTAACCTGATCATCAAATTTTCGGATGTTACCAGGGTTTACGCGTACACCAGCACAGCCACCTTCAATGGCGGCAAAGACATATTTAGGTTGAAAATGTATATCGGCTATAACAGGAATAGGTGACTTTTTAGCAATAATAGGTAGTGCTTCAGCATCGTCAGCTGACGGACAAGCCACACGTACAATATCGCACCCTGCAGCCGTAAGCTGTGCAATTTGTTGCAAAGTACCGTTAATGTCTGTGGTCTTAGTTGTAGTCATAGATTGAACAGTAATTGGAGCGTCTCCACCAACGAATGTCTTACCTACAGCAATTTTTCTAGTTTTACGTCTAGGTGAAATTACTTCAGGTACAGGAACTATCTGAGGAATTCCCAAATCAACAGTCATCGTAGCACCTACTATCGTCTTATAAAAAGTTAACAGAACTAAATATACTCTCAATGGTTAGTGATTCAAAATTCAAACGATAAAGTTTCATATTTTCCTCACTCATAACTATAAGTAATATATCTCCCACTCTGTTTTATAAATAACTAGAATTTATATTAAATACTTAAAGGATTAAAAATATCAACTATCATTAGAAAAATAGTCATTGCTCCTAGTAATCCTACGACAATATAGGTCAAAGGCATCATTTTAGCATTATCCACATATCCAAATTCTTTGTTATACCTATATTTGTAGTATAAACGCATAATAGCTTCCCATACACATGTAAGTATGTGTCCCCCATCTAAAGGAGTAAATGGCAACAAGTTAAAGATAAACAAAGCCATGTTTAACGAAGCAAATAACATCAAATTAGCAACTACTTTTTCATTAAAAGGGACATCAACTTTAGCTATGTCTCCAGATAATTTAGCAACTCCAATAATAGATGTTACAGAATTAGGTGAACGTTTATTACCCTCATACCAATCTTTACCTGTTTCATATACAGCAAGTGGTAAACGCATTACTATTTGAAAAGTCTGTTTTGCCATGTCAGCAATAACTTCACCAGAGTGTAATAAGTCTAATCTTTGAGTCTCAAAACGTGGGCTTACTCCTATTTTATAAGAAGTGCCAACTTTCATAGGTGAAAGGTTATATCTTAGTTTTTTACCTTTTCTTTCAACCTCTATTTCAGTTACTTTTGCTTTATCTCTAGCAATACTGTTAGATAAGTCGCTCCAAGATTTAACTAAATGGTTATCAACGCTAAGAATCTTGTCACCAGATTTTATACCAGCAAGATATGCTGGTGATTTATTTTCACAGTTATTAGAATCAGTATTTTTACTATTAGTTACGATACATTTATGAACATTATCTACAACTGTTGATGGCTGTTTAATACCGATAATATTTACAGCTACCACTACTGATAGAATGCATAAAAATAAGTTCATCATAGGGCCAGCAATAAGAACAATTATTTTCTTTGGTACGCTTAAACGGTAAAAAGCTCTATGCGTATGATCTTTAGGTAATTCTTCTAAGCTGGCAATACGAGCCTGTTCTGCAAGAGTTATACGTCCTTTTTTATCATAGATTTTACGGTCAGCCTTCCCCGGGGCAAACATACCGAGTATTTTTACATATCCACCTAGTAATATGGCTTTTATACCGTAAGTCGTTTCACCTTTTTTCTTAGATAATAAGACTTTTCCAAATCCAACCATATATTCACTAATATATGCGTTAAATTTTTTAGCGAAGAAAAAGTGTCCAAATTCATGTAACGATATAGATATACAAATCAATACTATGAAAACGAAAACACCTATTATGAAACTCATTCTACTCCAAGGATTTGTTTTGTCTTATTTCTAGCCCAAATATCAATATTTTGCAAAGATTTTAAATCAATGTTTAGAATTGGATTATAAGAATCTAAAACTTTAATTACAGTATCTACTATATCTAAAAATTTAATTTTATTTTTCAAGAATAAATCGACACATACTTCATTACTAGCATTCATAACACATGGATGAGTAGGTGAAGATAAAATGCATTCTTTAGAAACGTTTATGGCTGGAAAAGAGTCATTGTCAACTGGCATAAATTCCCATGACATTTGTGACGAAAAATCTAGAGTTGGTAAAATTCCCTCTAGTCTTTCAGGCCAAGATAGCCCCAAAGCTATAGGTAATTGCATGTTAGGAGGACTTGCTTGAGCTATAATAGATCCATCTTTAAAAGCGACCATTGAATGTATGATAGATTGAGGATGAACTACTGGAACAATTTTCTCCGGAGGAATGTCAAATAAAAGATGAGCTTCAATCAACTCTAACCCTTTATTCATTAGTGTAGAAGAGTTAATTGTAACCACATTTCCCATATTCCAAGTAGGATGAGATAATGCTTGTTCAGCTTTGACGTTTTCTAGTTCTTTGCGTGTTTTACCTCTAAATGGACCACCCGAAGCTGTTAATACAATATGGTCAACTTCAGTGCTACCATCTGTTTTCAAAGCACACATTCCCCTATTATGCTTACCACCTGATAAACATTGAGCAATTGCGCTATGTTCAGAGTCAACTGGCACTATTTGAGCTGGAAATTTTTGAGCTTGTTTAACTAACGACCCACCGACAACTAAAGATTCTTTATTAGCTAATGCTAACTTTGATCCTTTTTTTAAAGCAACAATAGTAGGTTCAAGACCTATAGCTCCTGTAATACCATTTACAACAATTGCCTTTGAATCTAGTCCAGCAATAATACTTGCTGCTTTATTTCCTACAAATACTTGTGGTTTATAGTCCTTACAAGGAAACAAATTTTCAAATTTTCTGGCAGAGTTTTCATCAGCAATACCTACAAACTCGGGTTTATATTTCCTGACTTGTTCATACAGTAGTTCAACATTACTTCCAGCAGATAGCGCAAGTACTTCATATTTATCGCTATGCTTATCAATTACTTGCAAAGTTTGAGTTCCAATTGAACCTGTAGAACCTAACAGTATTACTTTATGCATTTTTCCACCATTTTGACTAGCAAAAGCTCATCTATAAGAAGTCGTGCGCTAGTATTTATCAGTATTTGTGACACAGAAATTATTGTATTGCCAACAAAACTTCAATAGCACGTGACAAATAAGCGTCCACTGGGCCTTCTTTATAAGCCTTATTTTTGCGTGCTGGTGAGAAAGTTACAGCTCGTACTTCTTCAACAGTTAGTTCATTCTTATCATCAAAAAAATCAGCAATCTTTACTAGAAAAGCATCAACTTCTTCAATGTTATAGCCAATTTCACGTCCTTGAGGGTGAGCAAATTTTTCACCACTTGGACGGCGTAGTCGTGGGTAAAGAGTTGTTGCTCGTTCAGCCACCAAGTCAAGCCAAGCCTGCTGTCCGTTTACTGAAACATGGTCAGCTCTTTCACGTTGCAAAAATGCTGATTCTAGTCTATCTAATGCAGCATCTACTTCATCAGGATCATACCCGCGATATTTTTCATCAAAAGATGCTTCACGTACTTTTTCTGCAGTGAATTCTTTTGATCCGGCTGCGTTTTCGTAGGATGCTCTTGCTTGCGCAAAAAACTCATCTACTTGTTCACAATCGTAGCCAATTTTAATGAAACTGACTCGTCCAAACATATTATTTGTCATGCTTTACGCTCCTGTTGTAAAACTTCAGCAGCTAATTGACCGCAAGCGCCATCAATATCACTACCACGAGTATCTCTAATTGTCGTTGATATTCCATTGTTACGCAATGTTTTTACGAAAAGCTCTTGAACATCTGGTTCTGTAGCTGTCCAAATTGAACCAGGCGTAGGGTTCAAAGGAATAGGGTTTACGTGGGCCCACCCCTTACCACGTTTATTCAATTCATCTGCTAAAAGCTGTGCTCTAAAAGCATGGTCGTTCATATTCTTAATTAAAGCATATTCTATAGAAACTCTACGCCCTGTAACTTCAAAGTAGTTACGAGCCGCATCTAATAGTTGACCAACTTTGAATCTAGAGTTAATTGGAATTAATTCGTCACGTAAGTCATCATCAGGTGCATGCAAAGAAACTGCTAAAGTAACTGGTATTTTTTCTGCCGCTAACTTATTTATTGCTGGCACTAAGCCAACAGTTGAAACTGTAATATTTCTAGCACTCATTCCAAAACCATGGGGTGGTTCATCTATTAAAGAATGTAACGATTGTATTAAATTTTTATAGTTAGCCATAGGTTCGCCCATTCCCATGAAAACTATATTAGTTACTCTATCAGATCCTGGTAACTCACCATTTTTACAAGCAAGATTGGCTAAGCGCACTTGTTCAATGATTTCAGCAGTGGATAAGTTTCTAGTTAATCCCATTTGACCCGTAGCACAGAATGGACAACCCATACCACAGCCAGCTTGAGAAGAAATGCATAAAGTAGTTCTATCTTTATATCCCATCAATACTGATTCAACTCTAGCTCCGTCATACATTTCCCACAAGTGTTTTACCGTTTTGCCTTTATCAGCAGAAAGAGCTCTAATAGGAGTAATCAGTTTAGGTAAAAACGTATTGACTAATTTTTGTCCTTCAACACGGTTAAAGTCAGTCATTTGTTCTACGTCAGCAGTATAGTGTGAAAAGTAATGCCTTGAAAGCTGGTCTATACGGAAAGGTTTAAATCCTTGCTCTTTAGCATATTTTTTCCTCTCACTCATAGGAAAATCAACTAAATGTGCAGGTGGTTTACCTTTTTTCTGTGGCACAAAGCTAATAGTTGGCTTAGCGTCTGGAGAAGTTGCTCCTTCTGGAAGTTGATCAGTTGGACGAACCTGAATATATGCACTACTAGTTAAGTACTTCTTAGCCATTTTTCTCACCCCATAAAGTAAAGTAGTGCTGTATACGGAATAGTAGCAATTAATATTGCGTCTGTGCGGTCTAGTACACCGCCATGTCCTGGTAGTAGGTTCCCCATGTCTTTCATCTTCAAGTCACGCTTAATCAGTGATTCACACAAATCACCTATTACTGCCACAATCGATGTAATTATACCGATAATAACGGATTCTTTATATGAGTACCCTAAATATGGCATAGTTGAAACTGCTGCCAGTGATGAAAAAGTAAGAGATCCGATTAAGCCTTCCCATGACTTTTTAGGGCTGATTTTCTTACTCATTGGGTGTTTACCTATCAAAACACCAACAGCATATCCGCCTGTGTCGCTAGCAATAACTATTAGTATAAAAGCTAAAACATAGTAGTTCCCTAAAGGACGCATTAGGAAAAGAATTAAGAAAGATCCTAGTAAACTAATCCAAGTCACCCCTAGAATAGAAACTGCTACATCAACTAATGCTTTCTTAGATTTTGTATCAGTAAATACCCACAAAACAATAAATAGCAGAGTAACAAAATAAGATACCAGCATAGCCTGTGTGCTAATTAAGTGTGCACAAAGCCCCATGCCAATACTGCCAATCCACATTGGCAACAAAGCTACGTTTATACCTTGGTTTTTTACTGCACCAGCAAATTCATATAGCCCTAGTAATACCATTAGTATCGCAAAGTAGACGAAAGCTTGTGGTAAATACAAAAGCATTAATGCAACTAGTCCCCCTAGAACAATTGCAACACCAATTGCTGCCGGTAGATTGCGACCAGCTCTACCAGTAGAGGGTAACTGTGTAATATTCTTAGTTGCTGGTGGGTTTAAAATATTACGTATTTTCGTTGTATAGTTACTCAATTTTCACTCGAAACTTTAGACTGTAAGTAACTCTGCTTCTTTAGTGGCTAAAACAGTGTCGATTAAGTCAATGTGTTTCTTCGTAACTGATTCCAGTTCTTTTTCTGCACGTTCAACTTCATCTTCACCTGCTTGACCATCTTTTTTAAGCTTATCAAGGGCATCTTTAGCTTTACGGCGAATTGCACGTACTGAAACACGTGATTCTTCAGCTTTAGTTTTAGCAAGTTTGACATATTCCTTGCGACGCTCTTCTGTTAAAACTGGTAATGCCACACGAATTACTTGTCCATCATCAGTTGGGTTAACACCTAAATCAGATTCACGAATAGCTTTGATAATATCGTTAGTAGCACTCTTATCAAATGGTGAAACCAAGACTGTACGTGCCTCTGGAATATTGAAAGAAGCCAACTGTTGTAAAGGAGTTGGAGCACCATAGTAATCTACCATTATCGAAGCAAACATTGCTGCATTAGCGCGACCTGTACGAATATTAGAAAACTCTTCTCTAGTATGTTCAATGGCTTTATCCATTTTTTCTTCAGTTTCTAGCAAAATTTCGTCAATCAATGTTACTCCTTAAATAGTTTTTGAAACTAGTGTTCCAATTTTTTCCCCAAGCAACGCTTTTGTAACATTGCCTGGTTCAAGCATACCAAAAATTCGCATGTTCAAGCCATTTTCCATGCATAGAGAGAAAGCTGCAGCATCAACTACTTTTAGTCCTTTTCCTAAAGCATCGCTATAAGTAACATAATCCAGCTTTTGCGCTTGCTCATCAATCTTAGGGTCAGCAGTATAGACACCGTCGACTCCGTTTTTAGCGACAAGTAATTCCGTACAGTGTGTTTCTAAAGCTCGCTGTGCTGAAACTGTATCTGTTGAGAAATATGGCATACCCGCACCAGCACCAAATACAACAACACGTCCCTTTTCCATATGTCGTATTGCACGTAACGGAATATATGCTTCACTAACTTGCATCATTGGGATAGCACTTTGAACACGAGTAGTGACTCCAGCTTGCTCAAGAAAATCTTGCAAAGCTAAAGCATTAATAACTGTTCCTAGCATACCCATATAGTCAGCTCTAGCCCTATCAAAACCGTGTTGAGATAGTTGAGCACCTCTAAATAAGTTTCCTCCGCCAACAACAACAGCTACTTGTACTCCCTGTTTCACAGCTTGTGCAATCTGTTTAGCAATTGAAGAAACAACTGTGGCATCAATACCGATTTTGCCTCCACCAAAGACTTCACCCGATAGTTTCAACAAAACCCTACGTCCACTACTAGAGTTTAGTGTTTTTCCTTCTGCCATATTCTTATCGTAATCACACATGCTAAAATCTTTCAAATTTAGTTAGTCCTTAGTAGATTATACAATAAACCTTCAACATTATTACTTTATTTACTAAGTTTCATTAAGGTTTTATACCGTTGAGATACGTATTCGTAAAATTTAAAAATAAATCACAAAATAAGCAACATCAGCTAGTTGTATATATCTCATATATATTTGGGTAGCTTATGTATTGTCTCTAATTAATCTTAGAATCTCACTTCCATGATTATATATAAAAGTTTTTGTAACTCCTCTTATAATCTCTAGGTGCTTTATAGTCTTAGGCTTAGCAACAGCTATAGCTATAAGTGCACTTTCTTTAATAATTTTATCCTTAGGAATACTTTCTTCTTGAGAAATATAATCACGCCAATCAGATAATAATTTGTATATATATTGGGTACTTTCTCCGTATTCTCCTAAAACACCACTATCTTTTTCTAAGCGTTTTTCTTTTTTAAAAGTAGTTGTTTTGGATAGTTCCTCATTCCAGTGTTTAAGTAAAAATCTCGTAATATTCTTATCAGATGCAGAGTTAGTATTTCTGATACTTTTTTGCCTAGATAAATAATTGCTTATATATAGCTTTTCTCTAGCTCTAGTAATTCCCACATATAATAACCTGCGTTCTTCTTCAATTTGATCATCTGTTTTAGCTAGTGATATAGGCATTATTCCTTCTTGCATACCAACTAGAAAAACATAATCCCACTCTAGTCCTTTACATGAATGCAAAGAAGAAAGAACTACTCCTTCTTTTTCTAATTCAGTTTGTGATTGCATTCTGGTTACTAAATAGTTATAAAACTGTTCTATATGAACATAAATATTTTTCTCTTTGATAGCTAAGTTACGTAAAACGTTAAGATTATCCCATTTTTCTTTTGAAGAACCTGTCAGATTAGTAGAGTCAACGCGCCATCCCAACATAGATAATACATTATCAATAACTACTGTTGCTTGTTCTTTAGGAGTAACTAATACAACTTTTTTCATCATTTTTATAGCTTCACGTATTTCAGGTCTGCTAAAAAATTTTGTGCCATTTTTTATGATATAAGGAATTTCACTGTCAGATAAATAGTTTTCAAAATACTGTGATTGTGCATTAGTCCTGTAAAGAATAGCAATAGAACTCGGATTGATGTTTTTGGCTAGCAGTTGTCTAATTTGTGCTACTGTATTTTCAGCCTCATTAGCCTCATCAAAGTAAGTATTATATTCTACAAAATTATCTGATTCTTTATTCGGATATAACATAACACTTGGCAATTTATTCTTCTTATACTTTGCTTCAGCAATCACTGAGTTAGCTAAAGCAATTATTTGCTTACCACTGCGATAATTTTTATCCAAAACTATTTTTTTAGTATTCTCATATTTTGTTGAGAAATTTACCAAAAATGATGGATCAGCCCCTGCAAAAGAATAAATAGTTTGAGCAGTGTCTCCCACTACACACAAATTTGACGGGTTTTTAACCCATAAATCTAGTAAAGTTTGTTGAAGTAAAGACACATCTTGGAACTCGTCAACTATAAAATACCTATATTGTTTATGAACTTCTTGCAATATATAAGGATAAGTTTTAAATAATCCAATTAACAGTATTAAAACATCCTCAAAATCTATGACTCCCATATTTGTTTTTACTTTTTCGTACATTTCAAATATAGATTGCATTTCTTGAGCAGTTTTCACATAAGGAATTGTCCGTCCTAGTTCTGTAACCGTTTGTGCATACTCGCTGCTAGGAATAATAGAAACTTTTGCCCATTCAATTTCTGCACTCAAATCCCTTATCGCTGCACCATCTAGTTTTAAGCTCAAATTATTCGCAACAATGGTCATTATATTAGCTTTATTTTCAAGTATTCGAGGTAAGTCATACCCCATTTCTTCAGCCCAAAAGTGGGTCAGTTGCCTAAGTGCTGCAGCATGAAAAGTCCTAGCCTGAACTTTGGTAATTCCAAGCTTTGCAAGTCTTTCTTGCATTTCAAATGCTGCTTTATTAGTGAAAGTAAGAGCCAGAACATTTTCAGCACGATAAAAGCCTTGTTGCACAGCATAAGCTATACGATAAGTAATAGCACGAGTTTTGCCAGTACCTGCACCAGCCATAACACAAATAGGACCTGGAAAAGTAGTGGCAACTTCTCTTTGCCTATCGTCTAAATCGTCCAGTAAATTTTGTTCTAAGTTCATATTACCCACTATAAAGCTTATCTTTTATCTATGAAAATATATTTATTAAAATGTGGAAAACCCTTAATACTTCGCTTTCCAAACAGCACAAATATAATTCTTTAAACGAATACTCTAAAATAAGCAATAACACCAAAAATGGTGATATTTAGAGAGTTTTTATATGCTCAGCTAGTTTTGCAAAAGCTCTCTTGCGGTGAGAATACTCGTTTTTAACTTCTGGGGCTAATTCAGCAAAAGATTTGTCAAAGCCGTCAGGCATAAAAATAGGGTCGTATCCAAAACCATTGCCCCCACTAGGTTCAAATAGTATTGTGCCTTCTACTTCACCAATTTCAGTAAAACACCTACCATCGGGGCAAGCTAGTGCAGCAGCTGCAACGAATTTAGCACGTCTGTGTATAGCAGGAATGTCTGATAGTTGATTCAACAGTAGTTCGTTGTTAGCTTGATTATCTCCATGTTTGCCGGACCAACGCGCTGAAAAAATCCCAGGAGCTCCCCCCATGATTTCTACCGATAGTCCAGAATCATCAGCAATAGCTATTTTCCCTGTACGTTCACTAACGTATTTAGCTTTAAGTAAAGCATTTTCTTCAAAAGTTGTTCCATCTTCAACTGGATCATCAATGCCTAAATCTTTATGAGAAATTAAGCTATCTGTATCAAAACCCTCAATTTCTTGTGCAAGGATTTTTTTGAGTTCTTCAATTTTATGTAAATTACCAGTTGCTAAAATAAATTGTTTACTCATAATTTAAACTTTCAACTTGTAGTTCTTGTAATTCTTTAGCTCCATTTTCAGCCAAATCTAGCAAGTCATTTAGTTCTTTCCTAGATAAAGGCTCTTTTTCAGCTGTTGCCTGAACTTCAATTATGTCACCATTACCGCTTAAAACAACATTCATATCTGTTTGTGCTTGGCTATCTTCGATATAGCATAAATCTATACATGGTAGTTCGTTATATATTCCAACTGATACTGCTGAAACTGTATCTTTCAAAACTTCTTTAACTGAGTTAGCATTTATAAAACCATTTTTTATTCCATATCTAACTGCTATTTCTAAAGCAACATATGCCCCAGTTATGGAAGCTGTACGTGTTCCACCATCAGCTTGTAAAACATCACAGTCTATAATTATTGTGTTTTCGCCAAGTTTGCTCATATCAACAATTGAGCGTAAGCTTCGTCCTATAAGTCTTGATATTTCTTGAGTTCGTCCTGAAAGCTTACCTTTTACGGATTCTCGGTTATTTCTAGTAGATGTAGCTCGTGGTAGCATTGCATATTCTGCAGTAACCCAGCCTTTTCCACTACCTTTTAACCAGTTAGGCACACCTTGAGTAAAAGAGGCATTACATAATACTTTAGTATCGCCAACTGAAATTAATACACTACCTTCAGGATTTATGGACCAGCCAGTTTCAATGCTAACGTTACGCATTTGATTACACGTACGCCCATCTGCTCTTATAAAACTTACATTAGACATTATTTCTCACTTTCATTCAGCTACAAGTATTATTAACTATATTGTCTTTACTTTGCTAACTTCTGGCCCTAAAAAGCGTCTAGCTAATTTTTCAAATTCCTTCTCATTACCTGTAGTATAAAATTCATACTTACCGTTTTCGTAATTAGGGTTAGCAATATCTTTTTCTAGCAAAGTTGCATATACGTCTTTAGCTGTTTCCTCGGCTGAAGAAACCAAACACACATTTTTCCCCATCACATACGATATAACTCCTGATAATAATGGGTAATGAGTACAACCTAATACAAGAGTATCAACGTTTTCAGCTTTTATTTCGTTCAAATATTTTTCTGCTATCTCAATTAATGGTTTACCAGTAACTACACCTTTTTCAACGTGTTTAACAAAATCCGGACAAGCTTTAGTATAAATTTCAATGTCTTTACTATACATTGGGTTATCACAAAATGCTGATAGATAAGACTTTGAATCGATAGTTGCTTTTGTACCTATAACACCTATTTTTTTGTTACGTGTTGCTGATAAAGCTGCCCTAGTTGCTGGTTGTATAACTTCTATAACAGGTATTCCTAATTTTGCTTCGTATCTATTTTTAGCTAAATCATATACTGCTGAAGATGCTGAATTACAAGCAATAACTAGCATTTTCACGCCTTCATCAACTAGCTTATCCATTACTGTTAAAGATAAATCTTTTACTTCTTCAATAGTTTTCTCACCATAAGGAGCATTTATAGAGTCACCTATATACTTTATGGATTCATTTGGTAATTGATCTATTATTGCACGAGCAACAGTAAGACCACCAACTCCGGAATCAAATATCCCTATTGGTGCTAAATTGTTTATTTTTTCCATCTTATAGTTACCCTTTAATATTCAAAATATTTTATTATTATAGCAGTATTAATTCTATTCCTTTTACTTACATAAATTTTTTAAATTTCTTGAATTGTGGAAAACTTTATCATCACTAAGACTTTTTCTTTGTTTTATTACCACTACCTACTTTTATCTACTTTGTCTGCAAGTAACTACGCTATTTCAAAATACTCTTTCTAATCACGAATAGACGTATCCATTCATTACCATAGAATCGTTACTTAGCTAAAATTATGTTTTCAGCGCAGATTTACAAAATAGTAGTATACACATTAAAACAAAATGTCCTAAGAAATACTTAGGACATATCTAATCAGTAGCGGGGACAGGATTTGAACCTGCGACCTCCGGGTTATGAGCCCGGCGAGCTACCGAACTGCTCCACCCCGCGTCGACTTATAAGAGTATACTATAGTTTTTTCAGAAAAGCAAAACTCTTTAAAAGAAAATTTTTCAAAAGTGTTTTATAATAGTGTTTTATGCTTAAATATCTCATTCACTAAATTACCATTTTTATAAAATAGCCTATATTTCCTTTAGAATTTTATATATTACAAGCAAATTCCCTCAACTACTCTATAAACACTAAAAAGAAATAAACCTTTCCAATTCCCAACGAGTAATTTGATTACGATACTCTTTCCACTCAGCTTGCTTATTGCGCATAAAGAAGTCAAACACTTCCTCACCTAGAGTCTGAGCAACTAAAACAGAAGAGTACATATTCCTAATAGCTGAGTGTAGTGATTGTGGCAAAGACTCTATTCCCAAGGCTTTGCGTTCGTCATCAGACATTAATGATACATCTTCTAACATTTCAGGAGGTAGCTCTAATTTTTCCTCTATACCAGCAATACCTGCCGCTAAAATAACAGCATAAGCCAAATATGGATTAACTGACGGATCCAAAGCCCTATACTCTATACGCGTAGAATTAGCTTTTTTAGGTTTATGCACAGGAACACGTACAAGTGCCGATGGATTATTGTGGGCCCAACAAATATATGAAGGAGCTTCTCCTCCGCCCCAAAGACGCTTATAAGAGTTAACGTTCTGGTTAGTTACAGCAGTAAACTCTGAGGTATAGTGTAAAATTCCAGCAATAAAATGACGAGCTATTTTAGATAAACCATACTGACTTGACGAATCGTGAAAAGCGTTTTTATCTCCTTCGAATAAAGACATATGTGTATGCATACCAGAACCTGGGATATCACATATAGGCTTAGGCATAAAAGTAGCAACCATGCCTTGAGAAGAAGCTATTTGCTCAACAACTTGTTTGAAAGTCATAATGTTATCAGCAGTAGTTAAAGCATCAGCAACACGTAAATCAATTTCAAATTGTCCCGGACCAGCTTCATGATGAGAAAATTCTACAGAAATACCCATCTCTTCCAATGCTCTAGTTGCCAATAAACGAAAATCTTGCCCAATTCCCCTGATAGTGTTATCGAAGTATCCTAAATTATCAACAGGACGTAAAGTATCATCAGTAGAATTAGGTTTGAAGAATAAATAGAACTCGATTTCTGGATGTAAGTAAAAATCAAAACCCAACTCTTTAGCTTTATCTAGAATACGTTCTAAAACAGCCCTAGGGTCACTGCGAGCAATAACACCTTCTGGAGTATAAATATCACAGAACATACGTCCTACACAGCTATTATCCCCCTCTAAAATAGCTGGCATAATCTGGAAAGTAGAGGCGTCAGGGAACAAAACCATGTCAGCTTCAAATTCACGAGTAAGACCTTCAATGGCTGAACCATCAAAACCAATTCCCTCTTCAAACGCAAGTTCAAGTTCTTCAGTATTGATAGTTACAGATTTCAAAACACCTAAAACATCAGTAAACCATAGACGAATAGCTTCAACTCCACGTTCAGAAACTAATCTTAAAACATATTCTTGTTGACTATTCATATTTTACTCCTAAAGATTTTACTCATTAAAGTATAAATAAGATATCTTCTTTTAAGAACTATATTTGCGTATTTAAAATATAAAAATCTCTTTATAAACTCTAGACATACGCGAGAAAATATAAAGAAATAATAACAGTATCTATATGAATAAAGTATATAAATATTTAAGTTTTTATACCTAAACTATAACGTTTTCAAAATACAAAATAACATTTTAGTAAATGTACTTTATAAAGTATTGAGACAAGCATTATAAAAGTAGTTTTTGTATCTAATAAAGTAACAGTATCCACATATGTACCGTTATAAGGCTGAATCATCGTTAAACGTTACAATATCAACAAAATATACACTTAAGAACTACCAAAAACACTAAAAATACTTATTAAAAATTCATAACATACAACTACCATTCTTAATTTATTTACCATTTCAAATACATAGATTACACATACTTTATATAAAATAAATTATTTTGAAGTACTTACTTTATTTCCGTAACAAACGCCCTAAAAGTTAAATTAAATAAATGGGTTAGCAGACGAACAAATACATCAGTGAGTAACCAAGTAACCAAATACAGTAACTAAGGCAAAATCAAAAGAAAATATACAGTAACTACATTCCCTTTGAATTACATATAGTCAAATACGTTTTCTTACAAATACTTTAATAAAACAAAAGAAGGCTCTTACAAAGAATCTAAGTAATACTTTTATAATTGACTATAATTAATGTGTTTTTGCAACACTATCACGCAAAGCCATCCACCCTAGCAACGCACACTTTATCCTTGCTGGATATTTAGAAACCCCTTGAAAAGCTGAAGCATCCTGAAGATGATCCAATACTTCTTCATCAACTTCCTTGCCTTTTGAATGCATAAGAGTCAAAAAACTCTCATATAATTTATCAACTTCTTCTAAACTCTTACCCAAAATTAAATCATTCATTATAGAAATAGAAGCTTGAGAAATAGAACACCCCTGCCCTTGCCAAGATATATCGCTAATAAGACCATCTTTGACAACCAAACCAAATTCTACTTCATCACCACAAGAGGGATTTACCTGATGAGAAACTACATGCTCAGCTGAAATTTCTTTACAACCGTGACGTTCCTTAGAGTGATCAATAATTAGCTGTTGATATAGTTGATCCAACTCACTCATCTTTTTCTCTCCTGAAATTTTTAAAGCTGATATATAAGCACACTGTACATTCTATACATGAAAATACTCACGGACCTTAGAAAGTACATCAATCAATTTATCTATTTCTTCATAAGTATTCAAGAAAGAAAGGGAAATACGTGAAGAATTGTATGTATTAAAACAAGAATGTACAATCTGAGCACAGTGATGGCCGCTGCGCATAGCGATACCATAATTATCGGCAAATTGTGCAACATCATGCGGATGTACACCATCAACTACAAAGGAAATGACAGGCAATCTATCATCAAAATTCTTCATCTGCCCTATTATTCTAATTCCTTCGATAGATGAAAACTTCTCGTATAAGTACTCAAGTAGCTGACTTTCACGTCTAGCAATCCTATCCATACCTATATTGGACAAATATTCAATAGCTGTAGTCCACGATGATATTTGAGCATTCATCAAAGTTCCAGCTTCATGACGGTAAAAACTACTCTTGAAAGAAGTATTTTCAGTAGTAACAGTGTCTACCATCGACCCGCCCACACGTAAAGGCTCCATTTTATCCAGTAAATCACCTTTAGCGTATAAAGCACCAATACCTGTTGGTCCAAGCATTTTATGAGCAGAAAAACAAGCAAAATCAATGTCCAGCTCTTTCACATCAACTCGAATATGAGGAGCTGACTGGCAAGTGTCTAAAACAGTAAAAGCGTCATATTTCTTAGCCCGTGAAACAATTTGTGAAACTTTACTAACTACACCAGTAACATTAGAAGCATGAGTAAAAGCTACAAGTTTCGTTTTAGAATTTATAAGCAATAAGTCATCGTAGTTCAAAGCACCATCTTCGGTAACATTAATCCATTTTAGTTTTGCCCCAGTTAGTTCAGCTACACGTTGCCAAGGAACAACATTAGCGTGATGGTCAAGTTTCGTAACTACAATTTCGTCATTTTCACTAAGGTAAAAAGGAGCATTTTTCTTTAAAGTACCCAAAATAAAAGCATTAGCAACCATATTCAAAGCGTCTGTAGCATTCAAAGTGAAAACAATTTCTTGTACATCAGCGTTGAAAAAACTAGCCACTGTTTCACGGCCTTTTTCATATACAACAGTTGCTTCATCAGCTAGGTAGTGTGTACCACGATTTATAGCACCGTTTTTAGAAGAATAATAGTCTTGTTCAGTATCAATTACACATAAGGGTTTTTGACTCGTAGCTGCCCAGTCCATATATATTAAGTTCTGATTATCACGTATTTTCATATTTAAGGCTGGAAAATCTTTTCTCAAATCAGCTATGTCTTGTTCTGAAAGTTCTTCACCAAAACTCTTATTCATAATGTACCAAACCTATATAACACGTATTATTTATTAGAGGTAGATTATACCTTTTTTGTTACCGATATTTCACAGTTACCAACGATTAAAGCTGAGGGTAACTTGTAAAGTGGTGTGTAGCTATAAAGCCACACACCAACAAGGTCTACTAAGCCAAGTAGCGGTCGTATCCTTCTTCTTCTAGCAAATCAGCAAGTTCTGGTCCGCCCTCTTCAGCTACCTTACCAGCAACAAAAACGTGTACGTAGTCAGGTTTAATATAACGCAAAATACGAGTGTAGTGTGTGATAAGCATTACACCTGAGTTGATTGAGTCATGAACACGGTTAACACCTTCTGATACTACACGTAATGCATCAACGTCTAGACCTGAGTCAGTTTCGTCCAAAACAGCAAATTTTGGCTGCAATAGTTCCATTTGCAAAATTTCGTGACGTTTCTTTTCACCACCTGAGAAACCAGCATTTACGTCACGCTGAGCAAAAGTGTCATCCATACGTAAACGTTTCATCGCATCACGCATATCTGAAACCCACTGACGTACTGGAGGAGCTTGACCATCTACTGCTGTTTTAGCTGTACGCAAGAAATTAGAAACAGTAACACCTGGAACTTCAACTGGATATTGCATAGCGAGGAATAAACCAGCCTTAGCTCTTTCATCAACACTCATTTCCAACAAATCTTCACCGTCAAGCAAAACTTGTCCACCCAAAATTTCGTAGTTAGGGTGTCCAGCAATAGAGTAAGCTAAAGTTGATTTACCTGAACCGTTTGGCCCCATAATCGCGTGAATTTCACCAGATTTGATGGTTAGATTCACACCAAACAAAATTTGCTTCAAGCCTTCAGAAGTCTGCACACCAACTTCTAAATCTTTAATTTCCAATGTTGACATTACTTTTCCTCACTTTTATCAACATCAACTAGAATATCAGTTCCTTCTAGTCGTATATTATAAACTTTTACTGCTTCAGTAGCTGGCAAAGTTGCCTCACCAGTACATAAATCAAATTCAGCTCCATGAGCCCAACACTGTACACATTTACTTGAGATTTCACCCTCTGATAAAGATACTTGCCCGTGAGTGCAAGTGTCGTCTATGGCATAAAAATCGCCCTCGCTATCACAGATAACTGCTATTTTTAACTCTTGTCCTAGACTGTTTTGAACCTCAACACATATTGCTTCTTCTGGAGCAAAATCAACAGTTTCAGCGACTTTTATAAAAGCCATTATGCCCCGCTTCTTTCTAGCTCTTTTTCAATAGCTGTATTCAAACGTTCACAAACGTGTTCAACATTAATCTGGTTGATTAGTTCAGCGAAGAAACCACGTACAACTAGACGGCGAGCTGTCTGTTCATCTATACCTCTAGAGCATAGATAGAAAAGCTGTTCATCATCAAAACGACCGGTTGCAGAAGCGTGTCCAGCACCTTCAATTTCTCCTGTTTCAATTTCTAGGTTAGGAACTGAATCAGCTTTAGCACCTTTAGATAGAACAAGGTTACGGTTGAGCTCGTAGGTGTCAGTACCGTTGGCATTTGCCCCGATTAGCACATCGCCAATCCATACACTATGTGCGTCTTTACCTTGTAAAGCACCTTTGTATGTAACACGTGAATAGCATTTTGGTACGCTGTGATCAATGAATAAGCGGTGTTCTTGATGCTGGTCAGCATCTGTGAAGTACACGCCTAGCATTTCAACTTCTCCACCTTCAGCACTAAAGCTTGCTTCTGGAGTTATGCGTACTAAATCGCCACCCAAAGTGATTACTATATGTTTTAGCTTGGAATCTTTACCTAGTTTGCAACGGTGATCTGATAGGTGAATTGATTCTTCTTCCCATTCTTGGGTGGATACAAATGTCAATTCAGCATCATCTTCTAGAATAATCTCTATTCCTTGAGATAGCTTTGCTTTACCTGTATGTTCTAGAATCAAAGTTGCCTTAGAGTTCTTTTTGCAATGCACGTGCAAGTGCTGTACACCAAGTGTTAAATCCTCACCTTTTAAATCTACGATAATAGGCAATTCAATATCAGCATTTTCTTCAACAGTAATAACGTGTGCTTTGGAAAAACTATTCCACTGAACAACTGAAGAACGCTCACTAGGTGCTTTTGCAGTTCCTAAACGCTTATCATCACGACCAACTGTTTCAAAAGTAACTAATTCATTATCTGAAGCAAGTTTTAGTTCTATGTTTGAATCCGCTAAATCTGCCTCAAAAAAATCTTTTATTTTTCTTGTAGGTGTAAAACGCCAGTTTTCTTCTCTACCAGTTGGAATAGGAATTTCAGCTAAATCAAAGGAAGTTAACCTATCGGCACGTGAAGATTGCGGTTTAACTACGCCGTGGGAGTGTTCTCCATCTAGCTTAGCTTTTGAATGATCTGTCTTGTAGGTCATTATCCAACCGATCCTTCCATCTGCAATTCGATAAGTTTATTTAGCTCCAAAGCGTATTCCATTGGTAGTTCGCGTGCAATAGGCTCAATAAATCCACGAACAATCATTGCCATCGCTTCAGTTTCTTCCAGTCCTCTAGACATCAAGTAGAACAGCTGTTCTTCAGAAACCTTTGTAACTGTAGCTTCATGCCCCATTTGTACGTCGTCTGTACGAATATCAACGTATGGATATGTATCTGTGCGAGAAATCTGATCCACCAGCAAAGCATCACACAAAACGTTAGATTTTGATTGCTTAGCATTATCCATAACTTGTACTAGACCACGGTAGGAAGAGCGTCCACCATTTCTAGCAACAGACTTAGATACAATTGATGAAGAAGTATTTGGAGCCATATGCACCATTTTTGAACCAGTGTCTTGGTGTTGTCCTTCTCCAGCAAAAGCTATGGATAGTGTCTCACCACGAGCATGTTCACCCATTAGATATACTGCCGGATATTTCATAGAAACTTTAGAGCCGATGTTTCCATCAATCCATTCCATTGTTCCGCCCTCTTCAACAACGGCACGCTTAGTAACTAGGTTATAAACGTTATTAGACCAGTTTTGGACTGTGGAGTATCGAACACGAGCATTTTTCTTTACAACGATTTCAACAACTGCACAGTGCAAAGAGTCTGATGAGTAAATCGGGGCTGTACATCCTTCAATGTAGTGAACATAGGAACCTTCATCAGCAATAATCAGTGTGCGTTCAAACTGCCCCATATTTTCAGTATTGATTCTAAAGTATGCTTGTAGTGGGATATCAACGTGGACACCTTTTGGAATGTAAATGAATGAGCCACCAGACCAAACAGCTGTATTCAAAGCAGCAAATTTGTTGTCACCTGCTGGGACAATTTTTCCAAAGTATTCTTTGAACAGCTCTGGGCATTCTTTGAGAGCTGTATCAGTATCTAAGAAAATCACTCCCTGTTTTTCCAAATCTTCACGAATCTTATGGTAAACAACTTCTGATTCGTATTGTGCAGCAACACCAGCAACTAAACGCTGTTTTTCTGCCTCAGGAATACCTAGTCTGTCATAAGTTCTCTTTATTTCTTCAGGCAAATCTTCCCAAGATTGTACTTGACGATCTGTTGGACGAACGTAGTACTTGATTTCATCGAAATTTACTTCACTTAAATCAGCACCCCAATTAGGCATTGGTTTTTTGTCGAAAAGTTTGAGAGCTTTCAACCTACGTTCGAGCATCCATTCTGCCTCACTTTTAATGCTGGAAATCTCACGCACAACGTCTTCATTTAAACCACGTTTAGCGTTTTGTCCTGCTTCATCCTTATCGTGCCAGCCGTATTCGTAAGCACCAAATGACGCAATGATTTCTTCATCAGACATTTTTTCATCTGAAGATTGTGCCATTATTTTCCTCTCTTATGAGTATTATTTCCTGTGGTGTTGAACGTTGCGCCTTTACGCAAAGTAGGCATTCCTATAGGCACATGTGTCGTACACACATGATCCCCGCCTGCCAATGTTGCTAGTCGCTGAACATTCACGTTTAATAACTTTGAAAATGCCATAGCTTCTGCTTCGCATAATTGCGGAAATTCACCAGCTACCTCTTGTACAGGACAGTTTCCTTGGCATATTTGTATGGCAACTGTGCCATCACCAACTTGTCTAACTGTCGCAGCATATCCATCTTCACTTAAAGCATCTGCCAAAGCATGGGCTCTCATAACAGGATCTTTACCAGCAGCATTTATAATTGGGGCGTATTTTCTTTCTAGTTCCCTCGACCTTGAGGCAGCAAAAGAAGATATAGCTTCAGGTCCAGCTATCTTTGATAAATAATCTAATGCTCTATTAGCCAAGTTAGAGTATTCTTTAGGCATCTTATCACGAGCATTTTCTGTAGCAACGTAGTATCTAGATGGGCGACCTCGTGTTTTTTTAGCACCGTTTGGTGGCTCATATTTTTTAATCATTCCAGCTTGTTCTAAAGCTGTTATGTGTCGTCTAATTGCTGCCGATGTAAGTTTTAAAATTTTTCCCAATGTAATTGATGTAATAGGTCCTTTTTCGACTATTAAATCAAGGATTTGGTTACGAGTTTTATGTTCGTTTTCAAAACTTTCCATTCTGACCCCTAACCTGACTACAGTACATGTCATATTTATGAAATGCACATCTTGTATAAATAGTTTATATTATATTTTCATTTAATTACATACAAACTACTATCATAACTTGAATAATTCCAATTATATATTTTATTTGATAAATATTATATAACATTCTATTTACGTAAATATTACGTTTTATTTATATGATTTGAAAAACAAAACCCTAATATATCAACATTTTCTTTCAGCTAGTAAAAATACTCTAAGGTTTTAAAGTGTTTACCCTACCTCTAGATTAAGTAGGTAAATACTATAAAATATTTTTTATAAAACAACAGTAAAAACTCTTTTTAGAAGCTAAAACACAAATAAAGACTCCGGTTTATTATTTTTATATAAGTTTGTTACTTAAACCTGTAATGATACTACTTTTACATACTTTTACAATAGTTAGTTTAAAATATATATCTTTTTGCCAAAATTTATTACTTTTCCTCTTAGTAAATAAAATTTAACTTCTATATTCCCCATACACAAAAATCAAACCTAAAGCTCATTAGATAACATACACAAATATTTACACAAATTAATTCACATACAACATATTAAAACCAGCATAACTAACTCAAAATAATTTTTATTTCACTGATATATTTTCCAAGTCCAATAAAAACTTTTTACGTTCTAATCCACCAGAATACCCACCAATTTTCCCAGAAGAGCTAATTACTCTGTGGCAAGGAATAATTATAGGTATTTTGTTTAAACCGTTAGCATTACCAACAGCTCTAACAGCTTTAGGAGAGCCAATCTCTTTAGCAATGTCTTTATATGAAACAGCTTCCCCATAAGGAATTTCTAGCAAAGCAGACCAAACTTTATTTTGAAACTCACTACCAGTCATACACACAGGAATAGAAAAATACTGCAGCTGCCCTGAAAAATAAGCTTCTAACTCAGAACTTAAAAGCGTATTTATATGGCTATCTCCAAAAGTGATTTCAGCTTTTAACTTCATTTGCAAAGCTTTCATCTCTCTTATAATTTTATTTTCATCAATAAATTCAAGCATATACAAATGCTCGTTATCTGATAAAGAAAACATGGCTCCTAAACGAGTGTGAATATACTTTAACTGTAAACTACAGCTAGGAGAATCAAAGCTTAATATTTCATTTAAAATTTTCAAATCACTACTCATAAGTATTTTATTTCAGTTAGACCCGATTTAACTCTCTGCTAATAATATATTTACCGTTACGTTAGTGTAGCCATCTTCATGTTGCCAAACTATCGATCCGTTTAGCTCTTTCTGTACTAAAGTTTTAACGATTTGTGTTCCTAGTCCTGTCAAAACTAAGCCATTTTCCAGAGGCTTGCCTGGGTTTGAAACAGTTATAGTCAAGGCATTGTCATTACGAACACTATTTATGCTAACCGTTCCACCCTCTTCACCTAGTCCATGCTCAACAGCATTGTTGACAAGCTCAGATAATATCACGCTCATAGTCGAAGCTTCATCAGCACTTACAATTCCAATATTGCCAGTAAATTCAACTCTGGCATTAGCTGTAGGAGAAGCAACTAAGACAGATAAATCCAAGATTTTTTTACACACATCATCAAAGAGTACTTTTTCGTCCACACTGTGGGATAAACTTTGGTGTACGGTTGCGATGGTTGAAACTCTTCGCTCAGCTTCACCCAACGCTTTTTTGACTTCTTCACTATCACTTCGTCTTGCTTGTATACGTAGTAAGGCTGAAACTGTTTGTAAATTGTTTTTTACTCTATGGTGAATTTCACGGATAGTTGCATCTTTAGAAAGTAGCTCATCTTCACGCTTTTTCATTTCTGTAACATCACGGCACAACAAAATCGCACCAACACGCTCACCTTTTTCATATAGTGGCATTGAGCGTAAATTCAAAGTTACACCTCTGCTGGTAAGTTCACACTGCCATGGAGCTTTTCCAGATACAACCATAGATATAGATTCATCTACTTGACCTTCAAATTCCATAACTGGCGTAACATATTCAATCAGCAAGCTATGGGTAATATTCCTAGAAGCCCCTACTCGAGAAAAAGCAGAAATAGCGTTAGGACTCGCATGAACGACATACCCTTCCCTATTTAGCTCCAAAACACCATCGTGAACACGAGGAGAACCGTATTTTGCACTAAATGATGAGGAAGCATAAGGGTACTGTTCGTCCACAATCATATGGCACAATATGTCTGCCATATCAATAAACCAGTTACTTTCTCCACTTCTATTGTGTAAAGCATTCATTTCTGTTTCAGAAGATATAACAGCCACACTCTTGCCCTCGTGCATTATAGGTATTAAAACCTCGTGCACTGTATAAGATCCTGCCCACCTAGACTCATTTGAAACGAATATAGATTTACGTCGCATTGCTTCTTTTAAGTTATTAGAACGAATAGATGAAGAACGCAAACCGACCACGTCTTCCATATGTACAGTTGTGCCAGTTGCTGGACGACAGTGTGCAGCAGCAATAAAGCGACCGTTTTCTTCAGGAAACCACAAAATTAAGTCTGCTATAGCCAAGTCAGCTAATACTTGCCAGTCACCAAGTAGCATATGCATACGTTCTATGAATCTAGCTCCAAGTTTATCGCCGTAACAACGGTAAATAATATCATTTAAACGAGGCACTTTATACTTCTCCTAA